>JADLAH010000021.1 GCA_020848315.1 Chitinophagales bacterium
ATCGGCCACTGTCAGCGCGATGCCAAAGTCTTTTTCGAGTATGCAATAGTAATCCCATTCCTTAATGCGCCATGAAGATGCTTTGATGGCTTTTCGGTCGTATCGAAGCAGGAGATTTCTGGCCCAGCCTTTTTGCGCAGGTCGCCCCTGAGCATCCAGCAGCGGACCGGTTTGTGTGATTTCGTGTTGCAAGATGTTTGGTTTTATACATTTCAAGATAAGGATTTTTGCGGGTGAATTGAAAAAGATTTACTACTTTTAGTGAGTAGTGTATGGCTTATTCAGTCTGTACAACTGCATATAAAACAGCTATTCCCATGATAACACACGAGTTTATTACAGTTAATGGATTAAAACTGCATATTGCCAAATCCGGCAATGGCGCTAAGTTGGTGATATTGCTGCACGGATGGCCGGAGTTCTGGTATACGTGGCGCTATCAGATTCCTGCATTAGCGGAACATTACACGGTGGTGGCGCCCGATCTGCGTGGCTTCAATCTGAGTGATAAACCTAAAGGGGTGGCGCATTACAGTGCGGATGTGGTGGCGAGCGATATCGCGGCACTGATTCCGGCACTGGGATTTGAAAAAGCATATATCGTGGGGCACGACTGGGGCGGCGCGGTTGCATGGACATTTGCCACCATCTATCCGCAGCTGACAGAAAAGCTGGCGGTGCTGAACTGTCCGCACCCGCGCGAGATGCTGAAGAGCTTCAAGGAAAATCCTTCGCAGTTGCTGCGCAGCTGGTATATGTTTGTGCACCAGATTCCGGTCTTGCCGGAGTTGATGTATAAATATACGTTGCCGCTTTTCTTCAAACAGTTTGTGCGCGGCTGGATGTATCATAAAGAAAATTTCTCAGATACAGATTTGCAGGAATTTGTCAAAGCATTCCAACAGGAAGGCGCCATGACGGGTTCGTTGAATTACTACCGCGCGATGTTGCAAACAAAGCCAAATAAAGCCATTTTCAAAAACAATATACAATGCCCGACGTTATTGATTTGGGGAGAAGGGGACAAGGCGCTGGGAAAAGAGCTGACGTACAATACACAGCAATACATCAACGCCTCGTTTGAAGTGAAGTATATTAAAGAATGCTCGCACTGGACACAAAACGATTGTCCGGAAGAGGTCAACCAGTATTTACTGAATTTTTTTGAATGATATTACCATCGCCCGTCATACAATCACCGCGGTGGATGTATACGAAGCATCTGCAGACCATCATACCCAATGTGTACAGAAGGGTAGAGGGTGTCTTCTATCAGCGTGAACGCATTTCCACCTGGGATAATGATTTCATTGATCTGGACTGGTCGAAGGTGGGTTCACCAAAACTGGTGCTGTTGCTGCACGGCTTCGAAGGTAGTTCTGAGCGCGTGTATGCCAAAGGACTGACGCGCATGCTGAATGAACAGGGTTTCGATGTATGCGCTATGAACCTGCGCGGCTGCAGTGGTGAGGATAATATTCAATTGTATTCTTATCATTCCGGCAAGACCGATGATGTCGATTGGGTGGTGCAGCATATTGCAGCGACGCCATCTTATTCTGAAATCTATATGGTCGGCATTTCGCTCGGTGGCAATCTTACAATGAAATATCTGGGAGAAGAACTGTGGGATTCCGTGCGGCATATTCAGGCAGCAGTTGCCGTGTCCGTTCCTGTGCATTATGAAACGTCTTTTCAGCACCTCATCAAAGGCTGGAATAAAATCTATGAACGCCGTTTTACGAAACAGGTGAAAGAAAAAGTGAGACGAAAAATGCCCCGCTATCCCGGCGTAGTGGATTACGACCGCGTGCTGACTGCCCGCAATCTATGGGAGTTTACAGCCGCTTTGACGGTGCCGATACACGGCTTCAAAGATGTGGATGACTACAATAAACAGGTGCAGGCTTATACTTATCTCGGTGGCATACGAACACCGGTCCTGCTGATTAATGCGGATAATGATCCGCTGCTGACCAAAGAATGTTATCCGCTGCAGCAGGCTTCCGACTCTAAATTTCTGGATCTGGAAATCACCAGAAATGGCGGACATGTAGGCTTCTGTGAAGATTTAAATGAGAAACACAATTGGCTGGAAAAACGAATCATCCGTTATTTATTGCAAAGAGAAGAGATTTAAAAATTGTAATTGATGTATAAAAAGAAGGCCACCTCGCAGAGGTGGCCTTCTTTTTATATATGGTTGATTAAATAAATTTACCACATAACGGCACGCTTGTTTTCAGGGATGAACATATCGTCTCCTTCTTTCACTTCAAATGCTTTGTGGAAGGTAGGCAGGTTGCTCACCACGCCGTTTACACGGTATTTTGCCGGTGAATGCACGTTGGTCAGCACCTGCATGCGCAGTGCTTCCGGACGCATATGGTCACGCCAGATAATGGCGTAGTTGATGAAGAAACGCTGATCCGGTGTCAATCCGCTGATTTTCTTATCGCTGCCTGCGGTCGCTTTTTTGAAAGCATTGTAGCTGATAATCATGCCGCCTAAGTCCGCAATATTTTCGCCCAGCGTCAGCTCTCCGTTAATGTAGATGCTGTCCAGCGGACTGTATCCGTTGTATTGTTCTACGAAGCGCTTGGTTAGTACTTCATATTGTTTTCTGTCTTCTTCTGTCCACCAGTTTTTTAGATTGCCTTCGGCATCAAATTGACTGCCCTGGTCGTCGAAGCCGTGCGTGATTTCGTGTCCGATGACCATGCCGATACCACCATAGTTTACTGCGTCATCCGCGTTCTCATAGAAGAACGGCGGCTGCAGAATGGCCGCAGGGAATACGATTTCATTAATCAACGGATTGTAGTAGGCATTCACCGTCTGTGGTCCCATGCCCCATTCCGTGCGATCAATCTTGTCTTTTGACAGTTTATCCAGAATGCGCAGATTTTCCGCGTAAGCACCATTCAGTACATTCAGTACATACGGCTGTTTGTCGATATTCGTTCTTTCGTAAGTCAGCCAGTTGTCGGGATAGCCAATTTTTACATCTATTTTCTGCAGTTTTTCCAGTGCTTTTGCCTTGGTCTCCGCACCCATCCAGGTGAGTTGTGCCAAACGCTCTTCGAGCGCTTTTTTGATGTTGTCTACCAGTTCGAGCGCACGTTTTTTAGCTACCGGAGAGAAATTGTCTTTCACATATTCCTGTCCGATGATGTCGCGCAGGTATTGCTCCATCACACCGGAAACGCGTTTCCATCTTGGTTCCATGGAAGGAATACCGCTCAGCGTTTTGCCATAAAAATTAAAGCGTGCTTCCACAAAATCCTGGCTCAGATATTTGGCGGTGCTGTTCATTAAATGAAATTGCAAATAAGATTTCCACTGTTGTACGGGCAGCGCTACAATCAGGCTGTCTACCGCTTTAAAGAAATCAAGCTGGCCAATTACAATCTCGTTGGGTTGTACGTTCATTTCCGCGAGGAAGCCATCCCAGTGGATGTTCGGGTAATTCGCTTTCAGTTGTGCTACCGTAAGCAGATTGTAGTTTTTTTCCGGATCACGCAGTTCCACACGTGTCATGGATGCGGCTGCCAACGCCTTTTCCACGGCATATACATTTTCCATGTGCTGTGCCGGTGTCAGACTTTTGTCGGCCTGTGAAAGGGTGAACAGCTGCTGGATATATGCGCGGTAAGCGGCCTGATTCTTTTGTGTTTTTTCATCCGTACGGAAATAGAAATCTCTGTCCGGCAAACCGAGGCCGGCCTGATTGAGATACATGATATATCGGGTAGTATTTTTCGCGTCCACATCCACATAATAACCAAGAGGTGTACTCAAATCATGGAGTCCGAGTTTTGAGAACATGCGGGTGATCGCCTGCGCGTCCTGTATCTGCTGAATATCACTCAGCCATTTTTGCAATGGGGACACGCCCGCTTTTTCGATGGCTGCTGTATCCATGGCACTTTTATAAAAATCG
>JADLAH010000022.1 GCA_020848315.1 Chitinophagales bacterium
AAGAAGTACGAACCGGCTGTATAAGATGGCGGGCTTCCGGCTGCTCGCCAAAGATGGTATTTTCTAAAATCAGGAAATTGACCGGCACAGCCCGCAAGACCGATTCCATTTCCGCTTTGGTCGTCTTTGGATCCATTAAAACGATGTCTATGTTCAGGTCGGTGAGTGCCACATACAACACCAACAGATCGATACTGTTGATACCGGACAATACCACCCGATGTGCACCGTCCCGCAGCCCGGCAAGTTTCAGCTGCTGACGGGTTGCATCCGCCAGTTCCATCAGCTGCGCATACGTACAGGTAAAATCATTTTCCTGCAGACAGATTTTATCCGGCTGCAGAAGGGCATGTTTTCTCAACTGTTGTATGACAGGCTTCATGTCAGTATCTGTTTTTAAATTTCAGAAACCAGGATTCAAAATACCGGAGCGAAAGATAGGCGAAACCGCAGACAAACGACAAATACAGCAGGAATAAAGGGATTTCCAGCAACATCCGTTTGTGGTCATCGTGCAATGGCGTGACGGCGCTGGCCAACGCAAAAAACAGGAATAACAGCGGCAAATGGAACAGATAAATGGCATAGGAATGTCGGCCGATAAACACCAGCGGGCGGGATTCCAGCAGCCACGACATGCGATGCCCTCTAATCACACACAACAGCATCAGCGCGCACCAGGCATTCACCATGGTGATGATATACACGAACAGGTAATTATGCGTCATCCAGTTTTCCGCAATCTTTTTACCAAAGGTAAGTTCGTAATAGGAAATGCCCTGCACGTATTTCGTGTACAAAATATTGCCGGCATAGATAAGCACAATACCCGCTGTTGCCCATCGGAAAATCTTCACCGGATTTTCAATTTTTTCGAACTTATACACTGCCAGCAAGGCGCCGAATGCCAGTGAATCCATCTGCAGAAACGGCATACGCACCAGGTTCTGCGCAATCCAGAACGGATCATCCGGATTCAGGTGACGAAAGACGAAATAACATATCACCCGCAAGAGCGGCGCCGCCACTACAGCAAACAGCAATGCCTTGCGCAACTGCGCTTTATTCAGAAAAAAGACGATGAACGGAAACACCAGATAAAACTGTTCTTCCAGCGACAGCGTCCATAAATGCGTGGACAACAAGCCCGAACTGTAATCTACGTCGCGCAGGAAATTCGTCATTGTCATAAAATTGTAGGTGTAGGTAAACAGCCACGCGGCATGTCGATGTACTTCCTCCACCCCTTCCTTCAGCGGATTATTATCGGGCAGCATCCAGTAGACAGCCAGCCAGAAAAAGAGATACACAAAATACAAAGGAAACAGGCGCAGACTGCGTTTCAGGTAGAAGCGGAGCGCATAGCGTTTGAACGGAAATTTATCGCGCTCTTCCTGCAATACCATGGTAATCAGATAGCCTGACATAACAAAAAACAACTGCATGAATTCCCATCCGTGTGAAATGCGGATAATCTGTCCGGGCCAGTGATAGGCAATGATAAACAGCGCGCCGATGCCTCTGAGTCCGTCGAAAGGTTGGATATATTTCAGACTCATACCGCTGCTTCTTTCACCTGCATCTGCACAAGACTGCGATGGCCTTCATAAGCCTCTCTGCCGTGCAATACGGTTCTGTTGTCAAATAAAATCAGATCGCCGGGCGACCATTCGTGATAGTAAGTGAATGCAGGGCTTTCGAGTATCTGTTCCAGCGTTTGAAAATAGGCTTCGGACAGTGCATCTCCGATACGGGCAATGCGAACGATGAAGCTGGCTCTTTCTCCTTTGTGATAGGGCAATCCACCGTTCATATAGGTTTTTCCGCGGTGGATGAGTGTGCCCGGAAACGGGTACCACTGCGCCTCATTTTTGAGGTAATAAGTCACATCCTGCGGCAATACTTCAATGCCGTTTTCCGTTAAGGCGTTTTTTATTTCCTGCGGAAATGCGTGCCATGCCGCACCGTTGTCGCTGATGTAAGTGCGGCCATTTCGGACGCCCTCAAATTGCAAACAGAGGATGGCCACATATTTTACTTCTTCATTCATCAGCAGGCCATCGCGGTGCAGCGGCAAGCGTCCGTTGCCACGCACTACCTCCGATTTCACCTTAGAGCCATCCAGAGTGAGCATGGTATCCTGATCGCGTTGTTGGTTGCGCACCAATGGCCCGAACTGCTCAAGATAAGCTTGTAATTCCGCCGGTGACCAGCCAAGCCCGGGCACTACCATAAACTGATATTGCGCCAGTAGCTGTTCGGCTTCAGTGACCGTCAGCGCACGGAATTCCGTGGCATTCAAACGGATGCCGATACCTGATGGTATGAGTGTTTTTGCAGTATGCATACTACAATATACTAAAATTTGTAATGATGCAAAACCTTGCGGAAAAAGTCAGATTAAAATGCTGCTCTGAACTGACTCAGGAAGCGGGTATCATTTTCCGACAACAGGCGGATATCCTTGATTTGGTACTTCAGCATCGTGATACGTTCCACGCCCATTCCGAAGGCGAATCCCGAATATTTTTTAGGATCGATATTGCAGTTTTCGAGTACTTTCGGATCCACCATACCGCAGCCGAGAATTTCCACCCAGCCGCTGTGCTTGCAGACATTACAACCGCCGCCACCACAGATAAAACAGGTGACATCCACTTCGGCGGAAGGCTCCGTAAATGGGAAATAAGACGGACGCAGTTTGATGCGCGTATCTTTCCCGAATAATTCTTTGACAAAGAAATCAAGGGTTTGCAGCAAATCGGCGAAAGAAACCTGTTCGTCGATATACAAACCTTCTACCTGATGAAAGAAACAGTGCGAACGGGCGGAGATGGTTTCATTTCTGAACACGCGGCCCGGCGACAGAATGCGGATAGGCGGCTGCTGATTTTCCATCACGCGCACCTGAATGGAGGAAGTGTGTGTGCGCAGCACCACGTCCGGATTTACCTGTACAAAGAACGTATCCTGCATGTCGCGCGCGGGGTGATCTTCGGGCATATTCAATGCGGTGAAATTGTGCCAGTCGTCTTCAATTTCGCGGTCTTCCTCCACCACAAATCCGAGTCTTTTAAAAATCTCTATAATCTGATTTTTCACCAGCTGGATGGGATGTCTGGCGCCGAGCGTCACCACATCTCCGGGCAATGTAAGGTCGATATCCTGACCGGCAGTGGCAGTCGCAGATGATTCGAGGGCTTCTTTGATGATGGCATATTTTTCTTCCGCGGCCTGTTTCACGCTGTTCACCAGCTGTCCGAATTCTTTTTTGCGTTCGTTCGGCACATTCTTCATCTCCGCAAAAATATCCTTGAGTTTATTTTTACTGCCCAGGTACCGGATGCGGAATGCTTCCAATTCTTCCGGGTTATTGATAACCGCCTCCTGCACTTCCTGTAACAGGGCTTCCGTTTGCTGAAAAATATCCATACTACAAAAATAAAAAAAAGAGGCACATGCTTGTACCTCTTTTTGTATAATCAGGATTATGAATCAATTAAAATTGCAGTTCATCCAGTGTGACCGTGTAATTAATCTGTGGCTCGAGCGGCGCTTGTGTGTTGCCATATACCTGTAATTTGATAGCTACAGGACTAGCATTCCAGTCGATGTCGATGAAGCCGAAGTTGACATACTGCCAGCCGTTTCCTACTCTGATAGCATCGTTGGTAGATGGCACTTTATCTTCGTGGTGGGTGATACCACTGGAAGTCAGTTCGTAAATCGGATACATACCGTCATACTGTACTTTGGTCAACTCTGCATAGTGAACGTCACCACTGATGAAAATAACGCCGTTTGCCTGTGTAGATTTCAGCAAGTCCACCATTCTTTTTTGCTCCAATGGCAGCAATGCCCAGTTTTCGCCACCATTATAGAGGGAGTTGAACTGGAAGCTGGACACAATGATTCTCACTTTCGCCGGTTTTTTCAATTCACCTTCCAGCCATTCCCACTGGTCGTCGCCCAGCATGGTTGCATTCGGGTTCATGATAGTATCGTATCCTTCGAGCGCAGCACCTGCACCGGAAGCTTTGTATGGCGAGTGATTCCAGCGCAAATCGAGCAGGATAACCTGTACTCTGTGTGCATCATCACCATAGAAGTAAGAATCGTAAATAGCACCGGATGGTCTGTTTGCGCGAGGTGAAGTAGCAGGAATGCCCCAGAATTTCAGGAACAGTTCCTTGGCAATATCTTTCACCGGATTGGTTACGGTAGCATCATTCTCTCCGGTATCGTGGTCATCCCAGATAGCCAAAATAGGAACAGCTGCTTTCAGGTTTTTGAAAGAACCGGAAGTTCCCAGTTGTTTGTAAGCCCCTTCCATATACTCGCGGGTACCTGGCAGCAGGGCAAAGAAATCGCCATAGATATTATCTCCGGCAGCAATGTGCAATTGCGGATTTTTCTCCAGCACACGGTCGAAGATTTTTTTATCTGCGATGTACTGAGCACAGCAGGAACCGAAGGAGATACGGGACAGGTTTTTATCCGCGTTGTCATTGTCGTTTTTCTTACATCCGAAAAAGAGTGCGGATGCAACAAACAAAAGGATTAATTTTTTCATTGTATTGATTGCTTAATAGTTGGAATGCTAGCTTATTGCGGCATATATTTTATACATAGTGCCGTGCTATAAAATTATGAATTTTATGTGAATAGTTTATACCAAAAGCATCTTTTTTCACAGATTTTTTACACTATTTCTTATTACAATCCCTTATTGTATTTCTGTTTTTTCGGGAATACCTCTATTTTTGATTGTGTTTGAGAAATTTTCAAGAGAATTGTTCGATGCGTTCACGCAGCCCTTGCCGGGCAAGCCGGCGCAGGCACCC
>JADLAH010000023.1 GCA_020848315.1 Chitinophagales bacterium
AATGATGCTTTAGCGGAATTTCTGGAGAAGAATAAGAAAACAGGGTTTGATTATGTGTTTCTGGCGTCCAATCCGCGTGGCAGAATCGGTGGCATAGAGCGCAATTCAAAATCGTTTGATTCCAAAGGAATCTCCGTAATTGTTACGGTTAACAAAGAAAAAGAACTCACCACCACGCCCCATTTCCTGCTGAAATCGCGGAGAATTGCATTCCTGGCGACCAAATCGGATAAACGTCGTCCGCTGGCGTGGTTGTACAGTACGACAGGCAAACCCAATGAGAGCCCGAGCTTTATCCGCTTTATCGATAATGTAAAAGAACGGATGACCGTCTTTATTGATGATAAGGCGCTGACCTGGCCGGAAATTGAAATCAAACGGGAGACACCTTACGGCGTAAGTACCATTCGCGTCGATCTGGCGAATCCGTATCGCGAAAATGCCAAAGAGAAACTGCCGGTGGTGTTGTTGATTCACGGTTTCCTCGGACTGAATTCCTTTGATGGTTTGCTGACGTCACTGCCTTCCACCAAATATATTGCGGCAGCGATGCATTATGGTTCCATTCCTTCGGATCTGCCGATTGATGATTATTCCCACCACGTAGCGCTCAATATTCAGGCCGCGGTGGAGTATTTCGGCGCCAAAGGCCATCCGGTCTACATTTTCGACCATTCCATGGGCAATACCTATTTCATGATGATGGATCAGCAGTTGCAGGATTATCCGGGTATTCAAAAATATCTGTGCGGACGCATCGGCGCCAATCCCTTTTTCGGGGAAGAGGCCAAGCATGCCTTGTTGGGATTCCTTGATAGTGTCATTATTCCGTCTATGACTTTTGCCGGCAATCTGGTAGAGAAATCAGTACTCGTGGCCTTGCGCAGAGTCATCCCGCTGGACAGCAAATCCGGCGTGCGCAAGCGCGCCATTGATCTGACAGAGCGGCTGATTGCCAAAGATGCCGGCGAGCGCAGTATGGTGTGGAAGGCCGTAAAGGAGCGCATCGTGTATCTGATGACGAATATGGATTCCCTGCCGCACCTCAACCGTATTCCGATTGAAAAGGCACTGAATAAGGTGCCCCCTAAAATATTCGCTATACAGTCGCATTCCGCCCTGCAGCAATCTATGGCTTTTGATAAACAGGAAGGATTGGTGAATACTCCGAAATGGAATATTCCGGTCTTATTCCTGAAAAGTGACCGCGACGGCGTGGCAAAGTTTGTGCCGCGACTCTGTCAGGGTAGCAATGTCGAGGTGATAGATATTACCGATAAAAATGAGAAAGATTTGTTCAGAGAACACCTTTATCACATGGTGCATCCGCTACATACCGCGCAGTTGATTGATGAATTCATCACCAAAGCGGAGAATAAACGCAAAAATCAGGCATAAATCGCTAGTTTTTATTTTCTTAACTTCTAATAAAGCGACAAAGTCGTAAAAATACGGCAGACATGCTTAATTTTGTGTAGTATGAGAATTACAGAACAGCAAATACTGCATGCCTTATCTCAGGTAGAGGATCCTGATTTTAAGAAAGATCTCGTGTCGTTGGGTATGATCAAGGATTTGACCTTCTCCGACGATAACATCAAATTTACCATAGAACTAACCACACCCGCTTGTCCGATGAAAGAAAAGCTGGAAAACGATTGCCGCAATGCGATTGCACAGCTTGTTTCCAATGTGGTGAAAGTGGATATCGACTTCAGTTCCAGAGTGACTACACTGCGTGATGTCAAATCGGATATTCTGCCGAGCGTAAAAAATATTATTACAGTGGCTTCCGGAAAAGGAGGCGTCGGTAAATCTACCGTATCGGTGAATCTGGCGTTGGCATTGTTGCGCAGTGGCGCACGGGTCGGCCTCATCGACGCGGATATCTACGGACCTTCTGTACCTACCATGCTGGGATTGCAGAGCGCCCGGCCTACGATTCAGAAAATAGACGATAAAAATAAAATTGTTCCGGTCGATTATTTGGGTATGCAGGTGATGTCCATCGGCTTCCTGATTCAGGATAAACAGCCGGTGGCATGGAGAGGGCCGATGGCCACTTCCGCCTTGCGTCAGATTATTACAGACGTGCTTTGGGAAGACCTGGATTATCTGGTGCTCGACCTGCCGCCGGGCACAGGTGATATTCACCTTACGCTGGCACAGCTCGTGCCGGTGACAGGAGCCGTGGTCGTGACAACACCGCAGGAAGTGGCGCTGGCAGATGCCCGCAAGGCCATTGCGTTTTATCAGCTCGAGTCGGTGCATGTGCCTGTTTTGGGTGTGGTGGAGAACATGTCGTATTTCACGCCACCGGAACTGCCTGACAAAAAATATTATATCTTCGGCAAAGGCGGCGGCCGACTGTTGGCGCAGCAGTTTGAGGTGCCGTTCCTCGGTGAATTGCCGATAGAACAGGATATCCGAGAAGGCGGCGACTTCGGTAAGCCGATAGCATTGCAGACTTCCACCGTAGCATCGAAAGCGTTTGAGCAGTTGGCGCAGACCGTTGCGCAGCAAATAGCGGTGCAGAATGCAACTTTGGAGGTAAAAGCGTAAATTTACAGAAATGGCGAATACAGACGTACAAAAACAGGAGCTTCTGGAGAAAGTGGAAAACGCGCTGAATAATATCAGGCCTTTTCTGCAGTCTGATGGCGGAAATATTGAGTTGATTGAGATTACGGACGATCTGATTGCAAAAGTAAAATTACTCGGCAACTGCGACGGCTGCAAGATGAGTGCATCCACCATGAAGGCCGGTGTGGAAAGTACCATCAAAAACTTTGTTCCCGAAATAATTTCTGTAGAAGCGGTAAACTAACCTATGACACGCAAGCAACTTGTTCAGCAGATTAAAAAAAAGAAATCGTATTTATGTGTAGGTCTGGATACCGATATCACTAAAATACCACCGCACTTATTAAAATACAAAAATCCCGTTTTAGAATTCAATAAACAGATCATTGATGCCACCCACGATTTGTGTGTAGCCTATAAGCCCAATATTGCCTTTTACGAACAATACGGCGCGAAAGGCTGGGAAACACTGGAGAAAACAGTGCAGCATATACCGGATAATCTGTTCAAAATCGCGGATGCCAAACGCGGAGATATCGGCAATACCTCTAAGATGTATGCGAGGGCATTTTTTGAAACGATGTCTTTCGATTCGGTAACCGTAGCGCCTTACATGGGCGAGGATTCCGTGAAGCCGTTTCTGGAATACAAAAACAAATGGGTGATTATCCTCGGACTCACTTCCAACAAGGGCGCGCAGGATTTTCAGTTTTTGCAGTCGGCAAAAAAACCACTTTACCAGCACGTCATCGAAAAATGCATGGAGTACGGAACGAGCAGCAACACGATGTTTGTCATCGGGGCTACCAAAGAAGC
>JADLAH010000024.1 GCA_020848315.1 Chitinophagales bacterium
CCGGCATCTCTCTTTAGCCAAGGTTTTAGAGTTTACCTAATAATTGTTCATAATTTTTGAATACTACGTCATGTTGCAATTGAATGATTGTCTTATTTCTTCGTATCAGCTTATCTTCCAGTAATTCTGCCTTTAAGAGCATGGCATTAAGATTTAAGCTATCATACTCCAAAGCAACCTCTGCACACTCCATCATGAAATCGTCTTTTATACCGTATTTATACTCATACCCTTTTGCCAAATAGATCAAACATAATGCTACGGCTTGCTGGTCTGTTAATGTACGCAATGCGATTCCGTTGCGCGTAGCGTCACCAGTGGTATACGTAAGCGTTTCGAGTGTGCCGCTACCGGGAAATGAGCGACTGGCTAATTCCACATTATAGTCAATTCCATTTATATCGCTGTGTGTTATGTAGATATGGGAAGGAGCGGTACTTAAAGAAGCGTCAGATTGCAAACGATTCGCAAGTATCTTAAACAGAGATGCCAATGCAAAACAATTTCCCTGCTTTGTATATAATAAATTTGTCACCTGTGTATTCGTCCAGTCACCTGTTCCCATTGGGTCTTTTGTGGAATAATAATAAGGCAGATGAATGAAGAATAAGCTGTCATTCCATACATATAAGGTGGTATCTGTTATATAGGAATAAATTGCCCAATTAGTAAGTGTTTTATAAAAATCGGATTTCATCTGTTCATCGGATTTCCTGGCCATTTCAAAAACATTTCTATCTCTTACAGGAATAAACTCTTGATTGCTACATCTCTTAATATCTAAAATACTATTAACACATTTTGTGATTACTTTCTGAAATCCATCGTATGATAGTATATTATCATGGAAGGCATTTTCAATAACGAAAATTGCCCTCTCATAGGAAAGCGGATGTTTACCCGTTAACATACTTTGTAATTCCTGCTTTGCCTGAACGAAATTTTGTTTTGAATATCTGATAGAATCATTACTACCAAATGTATCAGAACAAATACCGAAATACATTACAGTTATCAAAAACAACCTGACTACATTTATACTGCGCATAATTAAATATACTAAAAATTATTTAATTTCTGTAAATAGATTCCTTTTTTGTTTTCCCTCAATGCCTTTTAGAATTTGTATCTCCCCTTTCATAGCCTGTTCATTCATCATCTCGTCATACATCCCTGCAGGCATTTCCTGATACCCTAACATTTTAATGTAATCTTCATTTGCAACCATTTCTCTGAAAACGGCAAGTGCTTCAGGGATATGAGCAATCCTGGATTTATCTGCATTATGTTTTTTTAAAATTTTCATCAGCTTATTCGCTAAGTATTCTGACAGTGCGAAATATGTCTGAATATGATTCTTCTTAGGAAAAAAATCACTCGCTCTATACAAACATTGTAATACGAAGCTATCCTCTGTATTGTGTAGGGTTCGCATATACTGTACCGCCAGATTCACCATACAATCTGCTATAACCTGTTTTGTATTTAGCGTATCTAAAAAAATACCAGATGCTTTAGCTTTTGAACTAATAAACATATTCTGTTGATACCATGCGTCTGATATTATCCAATTTGAAGTAGGTTCATAATTTTGTATCTTTCCTGTATTGTCCGGATATTTTATGAAAGTGTGATAAGGAGCTAAAGAAAGATAAGCTTTTACTCCTAAACCCTGCGCTAGAGACAAATATATAACAGGCATACTCGAACATTGCCCACTACCTGTTGCCCAACATTTTGTAACAAAACTATTTCTGGCATCTTTCTGAGCCTGATAGTCGTTATAATCATAAAAGAATGGTGAGTGGGTTACTGTATGTGTTTTAAATCCTGTCTCTGCTGTTCCTGTTATCATAGTGGCAGAAAGATTCTCTGACATGAATTTTTGAATGGCAGTGTGTACCTGTTCTTTGTCTGAAAGGTTTCGCCCATTTTGTTTCATCCAAACCTTAATAAAATCAACCGACTTCTTAATAAGTGTTTTATAAGATTCGTGAGAAGAAAAATAATTATTATCAACTGTATTTTCAACATAATAATAGGCATTCTCAATAGACAATTTTTCTTTACCTGAGAGCATCGAATTTAGTTTCTGAAAAACATCTTCAAACATCTTCTGTTTTGATACATAATCATCTGTCTGAACCTTATATTTTCCTGTAATTCTGCCATATGACCATGAAGTTTCGGTATTTATCTCACTTAAAATATGTTGAATTTCTTGCCACCGTTTTTGTTGCACAATTTGATCCATCTGAAATACATCCTGATTTTGAGTCGGCAGATTAGGCATATTCATCATTTGCATTGCATTTTCATATTGCTTTGCTATAATATCTTGCGCAGAAATGCCATTTTGATATTGATAGGGTTGCATTATTGCAGAACTACCACCCATAAAAATTTGATTATTTCGATGAATGATATTATCAGGTGTCAGCACATTGCTGCCTGATTGGTTTGGAATACCACCATACTGAAAAGGATTATAATTTTGTTGAGCATCAGCAAAACTAGATGAAAAGAGCAATATAACTATAAGGATTAAATAACGAAAAAACTCCATATTACACTATCATATTGCTACCAAATATAGCTAAATTAATTGAAACGGGAAAAATAAAAATTACTAAATTATTTATCCAATATTGAAACCTATCATGGTTAAAGAGACTAATGTAATACCCTCATAAAAATTAGACCTTACTCTTTGCTTTTGACGGCAAAAAATAAGGTCTTGTCCCCCAACTGGACTAATCTTGGGTACATCTTAATTCATAACGGTAGCGTTATGGGAAAGGTTATTATGTTTCGCTTCTGTAATGACAATAGTGTATGTTCCTTGCTCCAGCTCTAAAGCGTCGAGTGATAATACATTTTGTCCCGGAAAAATATTTCCCGTGATACACTGGTTGAAATTACCGCCTGTTTTCGCCAGACTGATATTCACCAGATTATCTTTGGAAGACTGAATATAGTAGTTTTTACGGGCAACGGCAGCAGCATCAAAAGATACTACCTGACCCATTTTTATTTCCACAAAACTGGAGGCATTGGAGAAACTCACATCCTGCATAGCCACTTCGCTTCCATTCACCAGATTTTTGAATGTCACAGACATAATCTGTGCATTTTTATTCTTTTTCATTCCTGCGCCTAACAAAGCTGTCAGGTCAATTTCGTAGAGGTCGTCTGTCTCATTCACCATCACTTCTTTCGTAAAAGACAGCAACTGATTGCCATCCGCTACCTGAATGGTAACCCCCAACAAAGAGGATGCTCCCTGACAGGAAAACTGCATGTAAGCCGGAATGCCGGCAACACCTTTTGCATACTGGCAGCTGACTTCTACCGGATGTTGCTTGCTTACCAAAGCCTGTACCGGCTGTACGCTGTTTTCTTTTACAGAAACGGCATAAGCATGCGTTTGCTTCTCGGGATTTGATTTTGCATGGGCAACAGACAGCGATAATATCGCAACATGTGCAAGAGTGAACAGAAAGGGTTTTAACATACTTGGGTTCTTATGTTAAGTCGAAGTTAAGATAAACTTTTCAAATTGTCAACAAGTGCTCTTAATTTTTTTCAAAAAAATTATCGCCATGGCTGTATTCCTGTCCTGCGGGCTGTCGGGCGTTCCGCTTTCTGCTGTAAAAGCGTCAGTGTTTTCATTAATATACCGCGGGTCTCGTCGGGATGAATGACGGCATCTATCTGCCCGTGTTCCGCGGCGACATACGGATGCAGATGTTGTTGTGCATAGTCTTCCAGCAAGGCTATTCTGCTCGTTTCAGGGTCGTCCGACTGTTGTATTTCTTTGTGAAAGATAACCCGTGCGGCAGCCTCTTTACCCACAACGGCTACTTTTGCGCAAGGCCAGGCAAATACCGCATCCGCGCCCATGCCCTTGCAGTTCATGCCGGCATAGGCACCGCCGATGAGTTTATGGATAATAACCGTAATCTTCGGAACGCGCGCCTGCACGAGTGCGGACAATACCGCTGCGCCGACCGACACCATGCCCTGTTGTTCCTGCTCGCGTCCCGGCATAAATCCGGGCGAGTCGGCGAGAAAAATCAGCGGAATGGAATAGGCATCACAGATCTGCACAAAGCGCGCGATTTTCCTGCTCGCCTTGATATCCAGAATACCCGACATACACATCGGCTGATTGGCGATAATGCCTGTCACCATGTTACCCATGCAGGCAAAGCCCGTGATGAGATTCGGGGCATATTCCGCCTGCAGTTCCAGAAAACTGTCATCATCCACAATGGCTTCAATGATACGCAACATATCATATCCGCACTTGTCCTCTCCATCCGGCAACAGTTCCATCATCGCTTCAGGACTTGATTTCTTTCTGATTAGCTGCGGAGGCGTCAGCGTGATATCTGAAAAATGTTGCGGCAGATAACGCAACAGCCGGCGGGCAGACGAAATCGCTTCAGATTCGCTCGCAGCCACGATTGTGGCCAATCCGGTTTCACGGCCGTGCTGTTCGCTGCCACCCAATGCCGCCATACTCACCTGTTCGCCGAGCACTTGCTCCACAACTTTCGGACCGGTAATGAAAGTATGGCTTTGTTGCTCCACCATGATACAGAAATCCATGAGTGCCGCACTGTATGCCGTTGCGCCTGAATTGGTGCCCAACAACACCGCGATGGTGGGCACCACGCCGGAAATCTCCGCGAACTGCCGGAACATCTCCGCAATCGCGTGCATCCCCACCACTCCTTCCTGTATGCGGGCGCCGGGCGATTCCCAAAGTGCTATCACCGGTATGCGTACCGTCTGTGCTTTTTTGAGCAATGCCGCAATCTTGCGCGCTGCCTGCTCGCTGATGCTGCCCGACTGCACCCATCTATCCGTAGCGATAATGGCCACACGGCGACCATCCACCATACCGATGCCTGTAATGGCACAATCTGTCCGAACACCATCAACAGGAGCACCCACTTCTTCAAAAGAAGAGAGGTCCGTGAGTAGCGCGATGCGTTGTAGTGCGGTCAGCATATCATAATTATCAGAACCAATATATTAAAACTTTCAGTAAAACTCACTATTTACTATATTGCAGTTTATTTCTCACCAAAAAATAATGCGGTGCATCAGTTTATCCTGCATATAGGCAACATTCCGGCAGCACTCCGGCCCGTATCATTTGACGGCAACGGGAAGCAATGGCAGCAATGGCTGGAGTTCGGCGGATTTCGCGTTGCGGTGGAACATCCGGAGCAGCAGCATTTGCAAGTCGGCCGCCAAGATTTTTTTCTGACTGGGAAAATAGATAACCTGACTGTACTGGCCGCAAATGCGGGCATCGCAGCCGCAGATTCGGATATTGTAACCGGCTTCCATTTGCTACAACAGAACGGATGGGAAGGCACCCGTCAATGGAAAGGGGCTTTTGCGGTGATATTATATGACGACGACACAAAAGTATTACAATACAGTATCGGCAACACCGGACTGATGCAGGCGTATATCCATGTCAGCCCGCATCAGGCTGTCATTACTTCTTCTTTAAAAGCATTGAGAAATAACCCGCTGGTGGAGCGCAGCATGATTCCGATAGATAGTTACCGGTATGCTTATACCAAAAACGTGGCGCCGGATTTCTGCTTCCTGCAGCAATTCCGCCGCGTGATTCCCGGCTATGCCTATCTGTTTGATGTCCGGTCATTGGATGTTCGAAATCACACAGCAATTGCCATTCAACCGATAGAAGCAATTGTCTGCAATATCCGTCCGGAAGATGCCGCTGAACGCCTGTATGAACTGATACACGCCAATGTGCAGGATAAAATACATTCGAACAGCATTGGCATTCCCGTTTCCGGCGGTGTGGATTCCGGCCTGATTGCCGCCCTGCTGCATCAGTCGTGTCAGCCGATTCACACCTACACCATCGGCACCGATTTCGGGAATGAATACGAACAGGCTTTTGAAGTTCACCGCCACACCGATTCCATTCATCAGGAAATATATGTAGACACCGAAGGGTGTTGTGAAGGATTGCTGCAAAGTGTATGGCACAATGAAATCTGCGATCCGCTGTATGCCGAAGGTTTTGTCGGATTCTACCATGTTTTCAAGGCGGCACAGTCATCTGTAACACAAATTTTTACCGGCTATGGTGCCGACCTGATTCTGGGCGATTTTCTGCAGATAGAAGACCGGAGCAATATCAATGCATTCTCGGAATACTGGTGCCGGAGAGCGGCGTGGACAGGAGAAATGAGTCCGTTTTTAGCGGAGTCTTTCGGACTGAATATCCAACACCCATTCTGGGAAACGGAGCTCATTCAGTTCAGTCTGTCCATTCCCTATGCCTATAAATACCGTGGACAGGAAGTAAAGGCGCTGCTGAGAGAAATGGCGGTAAACAAAAAAATATTGCCGCACGATATTGCATGGCGCAAAAAAAATGCCTTTACCACCGGCGCGAGTCTGGATCAGCTGTTTTCGCATACACTGGGAATTCCACACGACAAAACCTATCGTTTTAAATCCATATTTTTGTATTACCTGTTTGAATGTCTTTTTGTGAAAGATGAAATGCTGCGCGACATCGACTTCCAACAGCTCATTACTAAAACCAATAACTATGTCCGACAACATCTTGCTTAGCGAACAAAGAGGTGATGTACTGATACTCACCTTTAACCACGAAAAAGAACAGAATCCATTTAGCGACGCGTTGCAGCAGGCACTGATTGCCGCGTTGCAGGCTGCGGAATCGGACGAGACGGTGAACGCGGTGGTATTATATGGCGGAGATGGCCGTTCTTTCAGTGTCGGCGGCGATTTCAAGGAAGTGATAGAACTGGGGCAACCAGCTATTATTGCCAAAGCGCTGAATCAAGTGGTGGATTTGTACATTGCTATTTTGCTATTCAGCAAACCGCTGATTGCCGCACTCGATAAATATGTCATCGGAATGGGATTTCAGGTGGCCATACTGGCCGACTATCGCATCGGCACGGAACGCACGAAATACATCATGCCGGAACTGAAAAACGGCGTTGCCTGTACGTTGGGCTCTGTGATGACGGAATATCTGTTCGGGCGCTTCGTGATGCAGGAAATCTGCTATGAAGGCACGCCGCTCCCGGTGGAATATGCATTGCAACACAAACTGCTTAACGAAAGCGCTACACAGGAGCATTTACTGGAAAAGGCGGTGACCAAAGCAGCACAATACGGACAATTTCCGCACAAGGCCTTCCGCGGCACGAAGCGCGTCAATAACAGCAGATTTATCGAGGTGTTGGAAGGATGCAGACAAGCGACCATTGATGTGCACACGGAGGTTTTCCTGCACAACGAACACAAAAAACACATGAATAATATCCTCGGCAGATAAGTTATGAATGAATTTTACGAACGGGTATATGCTATCGTGCGGAAAATACCACGCGGAAAGGTGAGCACCTACGGCGACATTGCCGAAATGGTGGGCTCTAAAGGCTCGGCACGCATGGTAGGCTACGCCATGAATCACGCGCATGGCTTATCGCCCGCAGTGCCCGCGCACAGGGTGGTGAACCGCAACGGGGTGCTGACCGGCAAACATCATTTTGGTATGCCGACATTAATGCAGCAATTGCTGGAAAATGAAGGGCATGTTATCCTGCATGACCAGATACAGGATTTTGAAAAAGTAAGATGGAAACCAAGAAAATAGAAATTTGCCATACTGCATTATAATTACTATATTTACATTGTATAATTTTAATTAAAAAATGCAACTAAAATCCATAACAGTATTAGTACTTATCCTGACTTTATTATGTTCCTGTAAAAAGGAAGTGCCTAATACGGACTTCGGACGGTATACCTATTCAGACGACCATCTCTCTGTTGAGGAAATTGCCGCAAATTTCATGGCGACAGTTGATGGAGGAAATTTCACTATGACTTCTAAAGGATTTCAGGGTGGAGTGAATGGCGAAAATACAGACAGCAATGCAAGGCGAACTAAGGTGGAAATTGAAGGAAGATTCTTCAAACCTGCTCCGCAACCCTTATTATATGGTGGTTATTATGTCCCAAATTATTTCATCAATTCTACTCAGGAAATAAACGAAATCTACGATTTCTTTTCTAAAATCGGCAGTCGTCCTACAACCAATTTTTCTATATATGATACACTTGGTCAGCCATTAATCAGATTTATTTTTCATAATCCTACGCCTGTCGAACTTAGCATAGATAATCAAAATTACAGAGAAGCTCCGGCAGGAAGCCGCATCATTGTACGTTGGAATCAGGATGCCAACAACAAGAATGGCATTGCTATCGCTTTAAGTGGAGACAAAGGGTTGAAGTATCTGCATTTCAACGAAACCGGAATGGCAGACATCACCGATGAAGTACTAAAAATCGGCGGATTGGACAGGGTTTCTATTACAGTTACCAGAGGTACTGTTATTATAGGGAAAGGTGCTGATGGCAGAGATTATAAACTCAGCAACCGAACCAGTAAAACAGAAAGTGTTTATATCTAGACATACGCTATGAAATAAGAAAGCCACGACAATTGTCGTGGCTTTTCATTTGGTTGGTTAGTGTTTAATTATTCAGCATCACCGGCATCACCAGCATCAGCAGATCTTCTGTTTCTTCTTTTTCTGCCGGACGGATAATACCCGCTCTGTTGGGGGTAGATAATTCGATATTGATATCGCTGCTGTCGAGGGCAGACAACATCTCGAGAAGGAACTTCGCGTTGAAGCCGATTTCCATCGGATTGCCCAGATATTCGCAAGTCAGTTTTTCAGAAGCTTCGTTGGAGAAATCCAGATCCTGCGCAGAAACGGTGAGTTCCGCACCTGCCATTTTCAGTACCACCTGATGCGTCGTTTTGTTGGAGAAGATGGAAGTACGGCGCAACGAAGAATAAAAATCATCTTTCTGTACGGACAACAGATTCGGATTTTCTTTCGGAATCACCGCGTTGTAATCCGGATATTTCGCATCTATCAGACGGCAAATCAGCTGGATTTTATCGAACACGAAGAACGCGTTGGATTTATTGAACTGTACGGATACTTCTGTGTCGTTATTCGGAATAATAGACTTCAGCAGGTTCAGTGCTTTTTTAGGCACGATGAATGATGCATTTCCACCCTGAATATCGCTGCGGTTGAATTTGACCAGCTTGTGAGCATCTGTGGCGACAAAGGTGATACCTTTATCATCCAGCTGAAAGAAAACACCTGTCATAGCCGGACGCAACTCATCGTTACTTACAGCAAACAGGGTTTTATTTACGCCTTTGTACAATACGGAAGCCGGCAATTTCACTTCGTCTACACCTTCCGCCACCGGTTCTTTCGGGAAGTCGGCGCTGTTTTCACCACTTAATTTATATTTACCATTGTCGGTAGTAATCTCAATGCCATTAGTGGTTTCCTCCACGGCAATGGTGATTGGCTGCTCCGGCAATGCCTTCAAGCTATCCAGCAATATTCTGGCAGGAATAGCCACTTTGAATTTTTCTTTAGAATCTACTTCCATCGTCACGGACATCGTCGTATCGAGGTCGGTAGCGGTGATTTGTAAGGTATTATTATTAATATCAAACAGAAAGTCTTCCAGAATTGGCAATACCGTATTGGAACTGATTACGCCACTTATTTTTTGCAGGTTCTTTAACAACTGAGCAGAGGATACAACAAATCTCATAGTACTTAAATTTTTTCAAAGTTAAAAAAAGGAATCTAATATAAAATGGCCTGAAAATCTTATCTTTCGACAGATTGTTAATAAGTGATTAAGAGTGTGCATAAGCAAACTTCCAGTAATTCATGAAAATTGGTGTAAATACACGCTTTCTGCTCAAAGGCCAACTGGAAGGCATCGGTATGTATACGCAGGAAGTCTTCCGGCGTGTAGTGCAGCTCCTGCCGGAACACGAATTCTATTTCTTCTTCGACCGGCCGTATGATGCATCCTATATCCGGGCGGAAAACATTACACCGGTGGTAGTCCATCCGCCGGCGCGTCATCCGTTTTTGTGGTACTGGTGGTTCGAATATGCGCTGCCTGCCGCCCTGAAAAAACACGGCATACAGCTTTTGCTTTCACCGGACGGCTATGGCTCCCTGAGCACAGAAGTTCCGCAGATAATTACCATCCACGATCTGGGATTTGAACATTTTCCGGAACACAATCCGCCGCTGGTAAGATGGTATTACCGCCATTTTGCACCTAAATATTGCCATAAAGCCACCCACCTCCTGACGGTATCCGATTTCACCAAACAGGATATTATCCGCCGATATGGCATCGCTCCTGAAAGGATAACTGTTGCTCCCAACGGATTTGACACCTCCGAATTACCGGAGAATATGCAGACAATCGCAGAAAACTATGACTTGTCAGACGCTCCATACTTCGCGTATCTGGGTGCTATTCATCCGAGAAAAAACATCCTGACATTACTGAAAGCATTTGAGCATTTCAAGAAAGAAACCGGACTTCCGCACCGGCTGGTGCTGATTGGCAGGGATGCCTGGATGAATGATGCATTGGAAGATTTTTATAGCAAGATGAGTTTCCGCACCTCCGTGATACGCGTGCCGAAGTCAGAAAGGACGGAAGCGCTGCGCTTGCTGCGCGAGGCATGTGCGCTGGTTTATCCGAGTTGGTTCGAAGGATTCGGCATTCCGATACTGGAGGCTATGTCGCTGGGCGTGCCTGTGATTTGTTCCAACACTTCTTCCATGCCGGAAGTCGCAGGCGATGCGGC
>JADLAH010000025.1 GCA_020848315.1 Chitinophagales bacterium
AAATTAGAGTTGACGAATGAGGTGAAGGAACTGGATAGAATTAATCAAAACCCAAAGAAGTATAAGGTGAGCTCTGTGTATGATTTTAATGAGTACAGAGAGTATGCAGGAGATTTTTTATATTTTCTCAACACAGGAGGTAAACCAGCTGTAAAAGTTTTGGTTTTTTTTCTTCCAGTCATTAAAAATTTAGTTGATAAAGGACAATTAAAAGAAAGTGTACTAGAGTTGATTAATGAATAATTTATTTGCTATTTAGTGTCGTCATCCACCCTGATGTCCGGCACATCCTTTACTTCGTAAAACTTCAGCGCCTTCAATTTTCCGGCATCCGATTGGTGCACGCGCACAAAGAAACGCCGTCCGTTCGGACAGTGGCAGGCCTCACAGGAAATCAGTCCCTCTTCGTATTCTGAAGTCATTTGCAGAATGTTTATTTCCCGGTCTTCCAGGTTGCCCTTCACCGCGCCGGCAATCTGCGCTTCCGTAGGCTTCGCAAACCAGTTGAATTGCCACGGATTATCACATTTCGTTTCATCGTAACGCATCCACACTTCTTCCGCAGCCGTTTTTTTAGTGCAGTTTTTTTTCTTTTTGCAGCATTTTCCGAAAGAGAGGAATACGGTGCAGCATAAAATGACGGACAGAATTATTTTTTTCATAGCGAAGGGTGTTGTGTAAAGAAGCAATTTATTGTCTGAACGTCACTGTATCACCTACCTGCACCAATGCGCTGCGACCCATGAAAATACTGCGGTTGTCAGGAAAATGGCCGGCAGGAAATCCGAAGCAAACCGGATAATCATAGGCATCTGCATGTTCCCGGATGATTTCTTCCGCGGTCTTGCCAAACGGAATGGTATTGTCTTTCATATCTGACATGCCGCCCACGATGATGCCCGCCAGGGTGTTCAGCTTGTGCGACCGTTTCATCGCCATCATCATGCGATCGACGTGGTAGAGATATTCGTCCAGGTCTTCCAGAAACAGGATTTTTTTGTTGGTATCAAGGATGGTTTTCGTGCCGAGATTGCTGTAGAGAATGGATAAGTTGCCACCCACCACTTCGCCGCGCATCGTGCCCTTTTTGTTGAGCGGATGCGCCGGAAAACGGTATTCCAGCGACTGACCGGTGAGTGCGTCGCGCAGGCTGGACAGTGCCTCCGCGCTGTTGGTCGGCATATTAATCGGCATCGTGCAATGCAGTGTTTCCACGCCGATATTGCAGTTCAGCAGCTCGTGCAAATGGGTGATGTCGGAATAGCCCGCAATCCACTTCGGATGATTCATGAACGTGCTGAAATCGAGGTCATCCATGATGCGCACCGTACCATAGCCGCCGCGTGCCGCCAGAATGGCCTTAATGTCTTTGTTGTTCAGCATGCTTTGGAAGTCCGCCCTGCGGGCAGCATCGCTGCCGCTGTACTGATGTTCTTCCTTGCCCACCGTGTCGCCCACTACTACGCGAAATCCCCAGTTCTCGAGGATGTCGATCGCCGGTTGTATGTCCTCGTAGCTGATTTTTCTGGCCGGACAGGTAATCCCGATGGTGTCGCCGGGCTGCAAAAAGGGTGGTCGTATCATGCCGTAAATGTAAAAAGGAAACGGGATATAGCAAAAAACTTCATTCATTCTTATTTTTCCCTTTGTTTGATAAGTCATACCTTTGCAGTATGTCCACTCCGAAAAGATATATGATTACCGCCGCTTTGCCTTATGCAAACGGTCCTTTGCACATCGGCCATCTGGCAGGTGCCTATATTGCCGCAGATATCTATGCCAGGTATCTCCGACTGCAGGGCAAAGATGTCGTTTTTGTTTGCGGCAGCGATGAACACGGCGCGGCCATCACCATCAAGGCCAAAAAGGAAAATACGACACCCAAAGAGATTGTCGATAAATACCATGCCATCATCCGCAAGAGCTTTGAGGATTTCGGCATCGCATTCGATATTTACCACCGGACATCGGAGCAGGTGCATTACGAAACATCTCAGGAGTTTTTCCGTATACTGAATGAAAAAGGTGCTTTTGAAATTATTGAAAGCGAACAATACTATGACCAGACAGCTCAGCAGTTTCTGGCCGACCGGTATATTACCGGCACTTGCCCGAAATGCGCGAATGAAAATGCCTACGGCGACCAATGCGAGAAATGCGGTTCTTCCTTGAATCCGATGGATCTGATTCATCCGAAATCTACTATCTCGGGAGATACGCCGGTATTGAAAAAAACCAAACACTGGTTTTTAAAACTGGATGCACAGCAGGAAGAAATTGCAGCCTGGCTGGAAACAAAAAAAGACACTTGGAAAAGTCATGTGTACGGACAGTGCAAAAGCTGGATCAACGACGGACTGCGTCCGCGCGCGATGACACGCGACCTGGATTGGGGCATTCCGGTGCCGCCGGAAATCGAGGGCAGCGAAGGCAAGGTATTGTATGTCTGGCTCGACGCGCCAATTGGCTACATCTCTGCGACCAAACAGCTGTTCCGGGAAATTGAAAACAATACGACAGAATTTTCTTATCCGCAAAACTTCGGCCCTTCTTTGCAAAACAGAAAAGCGGAAGACTGGAAAGCCTACTGGCAGGAGGAGGAAACGGAACTGGTACATTTTATTGGTAAAGACAATATTGTATTCCACTGCATCACTTTCCCGGCAATTCTGAATGCGACCGGACAATACATTCGACCGGATCAGGTGCCCGCCAATGAATTCATGAATCTGGAAGGCGATAAGATTTCTACGTCGAGAAACTGGGCGGTGTGGCTCCACGAATATTTGCAGGACTTCCCGGGCAGAGAAGATGAATTGCGCTATACGCTGATTGCCAATATGCCGGAAAACAAAGATTCGGAATTCACCTGGCAGGATTTTCAGGATAGGGTGAATAATGAATTAGTAGCAGCGTATGGTAATTTTGTCAATCGTGTAGTGACATTGATTCATAAATATTATGACGGTAGATTGGATGAGCATTTCAGAAAAACACAACGGGAGAATGATTCCATTATTGGCAAATCCATATTAGAAACGGAAGCTGCTATTGCACAGAATCTGGAGCAGTTTAAATTTAAGGAAGCACTGAGTGAACTGATGAGTTTTGCGCGTGCAGGTAACAAGTTTCTGGCAGATACGGAACCGTGGAAACTCGTAAAAACAGATCCGGATAAGACGAAGGATATTCTAGCGGTGTCGTTGGATTGGGTGTATGCACTGGCGATAATGTCAAAATCTTTATTGCCAAAAACAGCAGAAAAAATTCTGGATATGCTGAATGCAGATGTGCAGGACAATAATCCATTTAATTATCAGTTGAAAGAAGAGAAACTGAAATCCGCGCAAATCCTTTTCCCGAAAATAGAAGATGAACAGATTGCTTTTCAGCTAGAGAAGCTGAATAAAAGTAAACAAGATAAAAATGAGATTCTGAAACAAGTTCAGAATGACGACATCGTTGAAAAATCTGAAATCTCAAATCTCAAATCTGAAATCACTTATGATGATTTCTCCAAAATGGATATCCGGACAGGAAAAATCCTGGAAGCGGAGAAAGTGCCGAAAGCGGATAAATTACTGAAACTGCTGGTAGATATCGGCATGGAGCAGCGGACTATTGTTTCGGGCATCGCCGAGCATTTCACACCGGAAGAAGTAATCGGGAAGGAAGTGAGCGTGCTGGTCAATTTGGCACCAAGAAAATTGCGCGGCATCGAAAGCAATGGCATGATACTGATGGCGGAGGATGAAAACGGTAAATTACATTTTGTGAATGCCGTTGGTGTGGCACCCGGAAATATGATTAAATAATGTTCTCATGTAAGAGATGGTTTTGTGAGCCATTATTATTCACTACTACATTATTTCATTACTTCATTACTTCATTAAAATACTCCTTCTTCCCTCAGGAATTATTGATTTTATAATTGTATAGCTGAGGTTTCCTTTGCCCCGTGCTGTTCCAGTACTTTGGAAATGGTCTTCAGGTTATTGCCGTATCGCCAAACGAGCAGGTAGTAGAATTTGTTTTTGTCCGTAGGCTGCTTATGTTCGTATTTGTAGAAGAATTTATCCAGTGAATTTTCCGGTTCAATATCTTCCTCATATTGTCTGGTGCTGAGCGGCACCTGATACACGTCGTATTTGTCTTTCAGCGCGGCAATATCGGATTTATTGTCCGTAAAAATGATATCGGCAGCAGATGCGGATAATTCCTGAGTCGTCATCAGTTTGCCGTCTTTCGTATGTCTGCCGCTGGCAAAGGTGGCAGTCCATTCGGTCATCCAGGTAATGAAATTATCGTGATATAATAGCACTTTGCCGTTGTGAATCTGTGCCAGGTCATTGGCGATATAATAAGAATTGTTGTTATAGGATTGCAGCGTCTGTTCAAAGTAGGAGAAGGAAATCTTGATACCAAAGAACAGTACAAATACCGCTGTTGCCAATCCCTGCGTAATGGAACGAAAATCGCGGATGAACAGCATTGGCAGGATAATTAACCCAAGATATAACAGGTATTGATTTTTAAATCCAAGATTGTCATCCTGCGAAAAAGTGCAGTTGTACAGGAAAGGTACTGCCAGCAAACTGAAGGCCAGTGCATAATACCGGATGGACAGATGTTTGTATTCTTTCAGAAAATAAAAGGCTACGCCAATCGCCAGCGGCAGTGTATAATACCGAAGGTAGTGCACATTGAAATAAAATCCCTGATGGTTGAAAATGCCATATCGCTTGTCCGTCTCCAGCGAATGATGCAACCAGTTGTACGGCAGTATCTTTCCGAAATATAAATAACGATAAGTGAAATATACGGCGACCGGAATGATGAAAAAGAGAATCGTACGGCGTATTCTGCGAAAAATAAATTTCTTTCTGTCACGCTCTTTCAGCTCGCGGATATCCCAGTAGCTCGCGATGATGAGTGGCAGCAGCATGAAGATATTATCCGGCCTTGCGATGATGTTAAAAACACCCCAGATTAATATCCACGTATATCTTTGTTTCCAGAATGAGCGGATGACCAGCAGCCATAGCATTCCCTGGAACAGAATTTCGTCGCCCAGCACACCCGACCAGATTTGTGTACTCATAAATAACAGGCCCACCAGCAGCAAATGAATACTCCAGAAACGGGAGTCGATGATGCGATGCAGCAGATATGCTGAAATGAAAACACTGATGGCGCTGATGGTGAGCGCCGCCTTGACCGTCGAGAATTGCAGGAAATGTATGAAAACCCAAAGTATCGTCACATACAGAAAGTTATTGCTGTCGTCGAAACGTGTGAAACTGTTTTTGTCGAAACACCAGATCTTCAGTGCTTCGAGGTTTTCGGCATACATGAAGTGCGTCACAGAGGTTTCTGCCGGATGTGTGTACATCGGTAGCAACTTGAAGAAAAACCATAGCAACGGAATACAAATCAATAAGGTGAACTGGTATTTTTTCATGTTATGGTATTTATAATGCAGGCAAACTGCCTTTTTCTAAGTGGATACTGCATTTATTTGACTGGCCGAAGATAATAAATCACAGATATTTCCTAAATTTAGCAATAAAATTTCAATCATGAGTTTAGAGCAGCAATTTGAACAGGCACAATTAGACGTTAAAACCCTCACCAAGCGTCCCAGCGATGCACAATTACTCGATTTATACGCTTTCTTCAAGCAGGCAACAGAAGGTGATAACAATACTTCCAAACCGGGAATGTTCGACCTTAAAGGTCAGTTCAAATGGAAAACCTGGGCAGATAAGAAGGGCATGACTTCCGTAGAAGCTATGCAGAAATACGTAGATCTGGTACAGGAATTATTACAAACAAATAAATAATTATCATACAGCAATAATTATATGGATTTACTGTAAATAATGCCGGAGGTGCTATTTAGATTTATTCCAAATTATTGCTGTGCAAAAAATTAACCTTGCGCAAAACATATTTCTATTCGGAACTGTTATTTTTGCGACGGTTTTTTGAAATCAAATCATTATGGCAAAAGAAAGTTTTATCAGCTCCTCCATCGGCAGAAAAGTAATTGTCGGTCTGACAGGTTTATTCCTTATCTCATTCTTATTGGTGCACGTAGGCATTAATGCGACCATCCTCCTCAACGACGGTGGTGAGACCTTTAATACTGCAGCTCACTTCATGTCCCATAACTGGGTGATCCGCGTGATGGAAATCGGCTTGCTCGCAGGATTGATTGCACACGTTGTGATGACACTCAAACTGCATTTCGAAAACAAGGCAAAACGCCCGGTCGGCTACGCCGTAATCGATGGCAAAGCCAACTCCAAATGGTACAGCCGCTCTATGGCCGTATTGGGTACGCTGTTGCTGATCTTCCTCGTGATTCACATGGCTGATTTCTGGTTGCATACCAAGAAATCCATTTACATCACCGGCGAAGAAGAAAATCCTTTTGAAGAAGTGAAAAGAGCACTGACCAATCCAATCGTCCTGATTATCTACATCGGAGGATTCATCGCGTTAGGTTATCACCTCTTGCATGGCTTCCCGAGTGCATTCCAGTCGCTGGGACTCAACCACAAAAAATATACACCGATTATCAAAGCGTTGGGCACCGCTTATTCGATTATCGTTCCGGGCCTTTTCGCTGTCATAGCCTTAGCCTTATTTTTCGGACTTGTCCAATAATCTGATAACAACATTGTTCCAATCATATAATCCAAATAAAAAATGGCATTAAACTCAAAAATACCGGCAGGACCCCTCGAGAAAAAATGGGAAGACTATAAAGGTCACGTAAAACTGGTGAACCCTGCAAACAAAAGAAATATTGAAATCGTTATCGTTGGTACCGGTCTGGCCGGTGCTTCTGCCGCAGCCTCACTCGGTGAACTCGGCTATAAAGTAAAAGTATTCTGCTTTCAGGATTCCCCGCGTCGTGCGCACTCTATTGCGGCACAGGGTGGTATCAATGCGGCAAAAAACTATCAGAATGACGGTGACTCCGTATATCGTTTATTCTATGATACTATCAAAGGTGGCGACTACCGCGCCCGCGAAGCCAATGTACACCGCCTTGCGGAAGTATCTGCCAATATCATCGACCAGTGTGTGGCGCAGGGTGTTCCTTTTGCCCGCGAGTACGGCGGTTTGCTCAGCAACCGTTCCTTCGGTGGTACACAGGTGCAGCGTACTTTCTACGCCGCAGGTCAGACAGGACAGCAATTGTTATTAGGTGCTTATTCTGCGCTGGAGCGTCAGGTGGCATTGGGTAACGTTAAACAATATACCCGTCACGAAATGCTGGATGTGGTAATGGTAGACGGCAAAGCACGCGGTATCATCGCGAGAAATCTGGTAACTGGTAAGCTGGAACGCCATTTCGGTCACGCGGTATTGCTGTGCTCCGGTGGTTATGGTAACGTATTCTACTTGTCTACCAATGCAATGGGTTCCAATGTGACAGCAGCCTGGAAGGCACACAGAAAAGGGGCTTATTTCGGCAATCCTTGCTTCACGCAGATTCACCCGACTTGTATTCCGGTGTCCGGAGATCATCAGTCAAAACTGACCCTGATGTCTGAGTCCCTCAGAAATGACGGACGTATTTGGGTGCCTAAAAAACAAGGCGATAACCGCAAACCGAATGATATTCCGGAAGAAGAAAGAGATTATTACCTCGAAAGAAGATATCCTGCATTTGGTAACCTTGTTCCGCGCGACGTGGCTTCCCGTGCCGCTAAAGAGCGTTGCGATGCCGGTTACGGCGTGGGCGCATCCAAAATGGCGGTATATCTTGATTATGCATCCGCTATCGAGCGATACGGAAAAGTTGAGGCCAATAAACGCGGTCTCGACAATGCTTCCAAAGATCAGATTATCGCGCTGGGTAAAGAAGTGGTAAAAGAAAAATACGGTAACTTATTTGATATGTACGCCAAAATCACCGGCGAGAATCCATACGAGGTGCCAATGCGAATCTATCCTGCCGTACACTACACCATGGGTGGTCTCTGGGTGGATTACGAATTGATGACCACCGTGCCGGGCTTATATGCTTTGGGTGAGGCAAACTTCTCTGACCACGGTGCAAACCGTCTCGGTGCATCCGCATTGATGCAAGGATTGGCAGACGGCTATTTCGTGATTCCATACACTATCGGAAATTATCTGGCCGATGAAATCAGAACAAAGGCAATCCCTACCGACCATGAAGCTTTCGTAAAAACAGAAGCAGAAGTGCGGGAGAGAATTGAAAAACTGATGAGCATCAAAGGAACACAATCAGTAGAAAGTTTCCATAAACGTCTCGGTAAAATCATGTGGGATAAGTGCGGCATGGCGCGCAACGCGGAAGGACTGAAACAGGCTATTGAAGAAATTCAGGCACTGAAAAAGGAATTCTGGAGCGACGTGAAAATTCCGGGCAGCATCGAAGAATTCAATCCTGAACTGGATAAAGCCGGACGTGTGGCAGACTTCATCGAGTTGGGTGAGTTGATGTGTAAAGATGCGCTTAACAGAAACGAAAGCTGCGGCGGTCACTTCCGCGAAGAATCTCAGACTGAAGAAGGTGAGGCACTGCGCGATGATGAAAACTACAAGTATGTAGCAGCCTGGGAATATAAATCAGACAGCAACTGGGAACTGCATAAGGAAGAGTTGGTGTACGAAAACATTAAAATCGCTGCAAGAAGCTATAAATAATTTAAAAATGAAATAATTAGCGGATTAGCTGATTATCAAACTTCAAACCAATATGGAACATACAACAATAAATCTGACACTGAAAGTTTGGCGACAAAAAAATGCCAATGATAAAGGTGGTTTTGAAACGTATAACGTGAAAGGCATCTCTACAGAAATGTCTTTCCTCGAAATGTTTGATGTGTTGAATGAACAACTCATCGCTGAAAATAAAGAGCCTATCGCTTTCGACCACGATTGTCGCGAAGGTATCTGCGGGATGTGCTCCATGTACATCAACGGACGTCCGCACGGCCCTTGGCATGGCACCACCACCTGTCAGTTGCATATGCGTGCATTCAAAGATGGTGAAACTGTTACCGTAGAGCCGTGGAGAGCGAAAGCATTCCCTGTTATCCGCGACCTCGTGGTGGACAGAGCAGCATTCGACCGCATCATTCAGGCGGGTGGCTATATTTCTGTGAATACCGGTAATGCCGTAGATGCCAACGCTATTCCAATCAATAAACATGATGCTGACAATGCATTTGCAGCAGCAGCTTGTATCGGTTGCGGTGCTTGTGTGGCAGCTTGTAAAAATGCGTCCGCTATGCTGTTCGTTTCTGCGAAGGTGTCTCAGCTGGCATTATTGCCACAAGGTCATCCGGAGCGCGAAGACCGCGTGTTGAACATGGTGGCGCAGATGGATAAAGAAGGCTTCGGTAGCTGTACCAACACCGGTGCCTGCGAAGCAGAGTGTCCTAAAGAAATTTCACTGGAAAATATCGCACGCCTGAACCGCGAATATGTAGCGGCCAGCGCAAAAAGCGAAGGATAGTTTTCCTCTATGCTATAAATATGAACCTGCCCTCATCCGGCAGGTTTTTTTATGAAAACAATTTCGCGGTCAAATCATTATACTTGAATAGAATTTAAAAATAATATGGAATACACCAACCTTCCGGGCACCGGCGTCAGCGTGAGTAAAATTTGCCTGGGCACCATGACCTGGGGCGAGCAGAATACGGAAGCGGAAGCACACGAACAACTGGATTATGCCACCGGTGAAAAAGGCATCAATTTCATTGATACAGCGGAAATGTATTCCGTTCCTTCCAAAGCAGAGACCATGGGCTCCACAGAACGCTTCATTGGTGCCTGGCTGAAGAAGAGACAGAAAAGGGATGACCTGGTCATTGCTTCTAAGGTGGTAGGCCCCAGCGCGGGATTAAAGCATATCGGTACAGGCCGGAAATTCACCCGGGAGAATATCACCAGAGCTGTCGAAGGCAGCCTGCAGCGACTGCAAACGGAGTATATCGACTTGTATCAGTTGCACTGGCCGGAAAGACCCACCAACTATTTCGGCAAACTTGGTTATACACATACTTCCGATGACGCGGTAACGGATTTCGTAGAAACACTGACGACTTTGCAGGAGCTGAAAGTCCAGGGCAAAATCCGGTATGTCGGTATTTCTAATGAAACGCCGTGGGGTATGATGCAGTACCTACGCACCGCGGAGCAGCACGGCTTGCCTAAAATTCATACCATACAGAATCCGTATAATCTGGTGAATCGTACTTTTGAAGTGGGACTGGCAGAGATGTCCATCCGCGAAGAGGTCGGCCTGCTGGCCTATTCTCCGCTTGCCGGTGGCTTGTTGTCGGATAAATATCTGGGCGGTCAGCGGCCTGAAGGGGTTCGTTATACTTTGTGGGCCAATTATTTCAGCCGCTATTCCCATCCGAATACCATGAAGGCGGTGGAGCGATACGCGACATTAGCCCGCGAAAACGGATTGTCGCTGGCACAAATGGCACTGGCTTATATCAACAGCAGAAGATTCCTGACAGCCAATATCATAGGAGCGACCTCTATGCTGCA
>JADLAH010000026.1 GCA_020848315.1 Chitinophagales bacterium
GCGGCCACCTGCATCGCTATATGTTCCACGGCAGTGGCCAGTTTGTCCTCCACGCTTCCGGACGAAGCAATTATGCGTTGCAGCCAGTATTCCTGCACATGTTCGGTGCCCAGCGATTTCGGATATGCTGCCGCACAAAACGGGATTTCGTTCAATTCTCGCAGCAATTCCGGCAATATCTTTCCGCTCCGCGCCCATGCACCGTCTTTGTCATATTCGCTGCCTTTTTCGCGGGCAAGATAATTGAGCAAAGTATTGCCGGCACATACATCATAGGCAATGACAGCATCAGCATTTTCTTTCGGATGAAAGGAGATATTGACAATACCACCGATATTCAGGAAAGTGCGATACTGCGGGAACAAATGTCGTTCGGCAAAAGGCACGAGCGGCGCGCCCTGTCCGCCGGCGGCAACATCGGCCATGCGGAAATCTGTAATCACCCTGCATTGTGTCTGCGCGGCCAGTTGCGCACCACAGCCAATCTGGGTGGTGAAGCCCGCTTCCGGTTGGTGAAAAACCGTATATCCGTGTGAGGCGACCGCATCAATATTTTTCAATCCGTGGCGATGTATAAAATCGCGGGTGAGCTGCCCGAAATAACGTCCGGTATCCGCATGCAGACGCGCGAGTTCGATAGCACTTGCTTCCGGCACTTGCCGCCATCTTTTTATGAACGCATCGGAAAAATCGACTGCTTCTGTCTGAAGGACGGAAAAAGACAGCACTTCCTGATTGTCCGACACTTCAAATGTTGCCAGACAAATATCCAGTCCGTCGAGCGAACTGCCGCTCATCAATCCGATTATCCTGTATGTTGCAGACACGCTGTTCCTTTTCCTGTAAAGGTACAATTATTCAAAAGGAAATAAAATGCCTATCGTGGTTACGCGTATGACTTGTCGGCAAAGAATTTTTCTATCAGATGTCTGTCATCAATATCATCCGGATGGAAATCCTTTTTAAAGTATTCCAGCAAATGTCTGGACAGATTTTTTCCTATCTCTCCAAACACCACTGTCTTCAGCAACATATAAGCTTCCACCGGCATCTGAATGATATTTTTATCCTTGTCTTTTACCAGAAAATACACTTGTCCCGACAGAATATATCCCCACAGCATCAGCGTGGCAAATCCCATTCCTGACACGCGAATCAGATAACTGTCATCCACTTGCTTCAACACATCAAAACATACCGCTTTGTGCTCTATTTCCTCGGAGGCGTGCCAGTGCAGCAACTCCAGCATCTGCGGAGCGATGTTGTCATTGGTTGCAATCGGTTCGTGAAAAAGGGCATTCGCGAGAATCGCGGTATAATGTTCAAGTGCCGTGGTGATGGACAATGCCATCTTATCACCGAGTTGTGGCTGCACCTTATTGAGCGAATTGCGCACCATATTCTCTATGCTGTATTTCCCCGAAAAAGCCGTCACTTTGAGAAAGGAAGCAAACTTCTCAGGTTCCAGTCCTTGTTCCTGCATCACTTCCCAGAATCGCTGATGTTCGCGGGCATGAATACCCTCCTGTCCGCAAAAACTATTGATTTCCTTTTTCAGCGTTTCATCCTTGATATCTTTGGCAAAACGACGCACACTGCGCACAAAGAATTTTTCTCCCTCCGGAAAAACGATGTGCATACTATTGACGAAATGAGTGGCGATGGCACTATTGAGAATCCAGTGTTTCTGTACTTTATCAAAGTTGAATTGCACATTGCGCACTTTCAGTTTTTGAGCAGTTGCTACCATATACTTTATTTTGTTTGGCTAAATGTAATGGCATATTCCGCAACCGTCAATTAGCATAAGATAATTTGCAGCCGGACGGAGATAACTTATCTTTTGAATAGTCCTGTAAAAAACATTCTTTATCCAACATATTTCGTATTACTGCGGAATTCTTATCTTTAACTATGCACTACAAAAGAATGCCTATTGAGGTGGAAAGCCCTGAAGAAATGGGCTATTCCAGCATCCGTTATAATCTGGCGGAAAGTTCGGTGAGAGACATCCGGTTCGGCGACCTTTCCATTGACTTGAATAATCTCGTGCTTTGCTATGGAGAACACCGTGGTGACAGCGCCCTTCGCGAAGCGATTGTTCGGGAAGAAACCGGACTGGATAAAACACATGTGCTCGTTTGTCCGAGTGCAGCCACGGCGCTGTTTATTATTTCTACTACTTTGCTCAATGCCGGAGACCACCTGATAGTATTGCGTCCGAATTATGCCACCAACATCGAAACTCCTAAAGCAATAGGTTGTTCCATTACCTATATCGATGTAGTTTTTGAGCAGCAGTTTCAGCCCGACTGGCAACAGATACTCGACGCCATTCAACCAAACACCAAATTAATTAGTCTTACCACACCACATAATCCGACAGGCATTATCCTGGAAGATGCAGAGGTCCAAAAAATCATACGTGCAGCGGAAGAAAAGGGCATCTTCGTTTTAACCGATGAGACCTACCGTTATCTGGACTTTCAGCAGCCGAGATGCCCTTATTATGCGGCATTTTCAGACCATGTGATATCTGTGGCGTCTCTGTCCAAGGCACATGGCGCGCCCGGTATCCGCACAGGTTGGATTATCTGCAAAAATGAATTATTGATGGAGCAAATGCTGGCCGCCAAGGAACAAATTATCATTGCCAATTCTGTCGTAGATGAAGCGATTGCATTGCATCTGTTGAACGACACATCGCGGCTTACAGAGACACATGAACACATCCGCAACAACTTTGCCATCCTGCAATCCTGGATGGCTGCGCAGGAATATCTGGAATGGGTAGCACCATCCGCGGGCGTAGTTGGCTTTCCAAGAATCAAAGCGGCTTACAACGTTGATACCGATAAATTTTACCGGCTGCTGTATGAAGTATATGGCACTATGACGGGTGCAGGTCACTGGTTTGAACAAAGCGACCGTTACATGCGGATTGGGTTTGGCTATCCCACACAGGAAGAACTGAAACAGGGACTGGAAAATATCACTATTGCACTACGCCAATCTTTGTCGTAGTATTAATGAACAGCCGTAGCAGGCAGACTGATTTCCTTGAAATCTATATCGGACGGTATCTGGAAACTTTCCGCAGGAATATTTACGTTTTCCTGAATACTTTTGAAATTGGTCAGTATTTTCTGTCCGCCGACTTCCATTTCCATTTTCAACGGAATCTGTTTCCACAACCACACTTTTCCGCTCATCTCTTCTACACTGTAGCTATAAACCTTACAGCTTTTGCCGTTGATGGTTTCTTCGCCTTCTTCCTTGTAATTATATTTCTGACGAAGTTCATCCGTCATTTTGGAGAAGTCCATATCTTTTCTGAGGTCCACCGCGGAAGGATCATACTGCATCTTGGTACCGGTTTTCATTTCCGACGACCACGCGTAAATATAGTTATCCAGCAGCAGGGTAGAAGATACGGTATTCATCCCTTTTCCTGCAAATGACATAGCCGTGGTGATTTCCGTTTTTTTCTTTTTTCCATAGTCATCAAAAATCAGCTTCATAACGGAAGTGCCCATTCCACCGGGCATCACGGTCTCTGTTTCCACAATCCCAGACTTCAACTCATATCTGCCATCAACGGGCGCTGCTGTCTCTGTGGTGGCAGCCTCTTCCGTGCTGTTTGCAGCCGTGCTGTCAGAAAGTTTATTCTTACAGGAAGTAAAAGCCATTATAACCAGAAAATACCACGCGTACTTTTTCATAGGATAAATTTTAAGCAATATAGTAAAATATCATGTAACAGGCTGTAAAAACTGCGACTCATCATGCATTGCGACCGGATAAATGCCTATTTTTGTGTACACAGAGAACACACTATGCAATGGCAGCCCTTATCATCAGACAGCAAAACAGCCTTCGAAGAGGCTTTAATGTTCAAGCCCTTCCGGCTCATCTGGGAAGGTCGGTCTATCTGTGTAACACGGCTGGAAGATGGCTTTTTCGGCATACATAATCTTTGTCCGCATGCCGGCGCACAACTGCATCACGGCCACTGCAACAAAAAAGGAGTGGTGAGCTGCCCACTGCACGGCTATAAATTCGACCTGAAAACCGGACGCAGTGCCGATGGAAACAACTATCAAATGGCCCGTTATCAATTTAAAATAGAAAACGATGTGCTGTACATTGGATTTCGTTAACCGTTTATTATTCCGCTATGCAATATCATTTTTCACATATCTGTCAGGTGCTGAACGGGCAGACACTGCAACAAAAAACAGACACTGTCATCTCGGCCATCTGCACAGATACGCGGCAGCAGATTATCCCTGACAAAGCCCTGTTTTTCTGCCTCACCGGCAGAAATGACGGACACCAATACATCATGCAGGCTTATCAGAAAGGCATCCGGAATTTTATCGTATCCAAAGATATTGAAATCACTGCCTGGCCGGAAGCGAATATCTGCAAAGTAGCAGATACGCTGAACGCTCTGCAGGCATTTGCCGCGCACCACCGTGCGCAGTTTGCACTGCCGGTAATTGGGATTACCGGCAGCAACGGCAAAACCATTGTGAAAGAATGGCTGTATCAGCTGCTCTCTCCTGAAAAAAAAGTGGTGAAGAGTCCGAAGAGCTACAACTCACAGATAGGCGTTCCCTTGTCTGTAACACTTATAGAACCGGAGCATGAACTGGGCATTTTTGAAGCCGGCATTTCCACTACCGGAGAGATGGTCAACTTGCAAAAAATCATTGAGCCTGCGATTGGTATCTTCACCAATATCGGCAGCGCGCACGATGCAGGATTTCATTCAACCGAAGAGAAAATCCTGGAAAAAATGAAATTATTTTCCAATTGCAAAACGCTGATCTATTGCTCCGACTATGAAACCATCGGACGTATCTCAAAAGACAAAGCGGATAAAATGCAGTTGCTGACATTCGGCACATCGGCAGATGCTGTCATCCGTTTACAAAAAAAAGGCATTACCGGACATTCTACTCATTATCTGATAGCAGCAGAAAAATTCGGATTATGCTCCACGGAGCTGACCATTCCATTTGGAGACCATGCCTCCGTAGAAAACTGTCTGCACTGTGTCGCCTGTCTGTTGCATCTTGGCTATTCACTTCCCGTTATACAGCAAAAAATATACAGTTTGCGCAATCTGCCGATGCGGCTGGAATTGAAATACGGCATCAACAATTGTATGATTATGGATGATTCCTACAGTGCCGATTTTTCTTCCTTTCAGGTCGCGCTGGATTTTTACAGTCAGCAGGAAAGCAAGAAGAAAAAAACGCTGATTATTTCCGACTTCGAAGAATCGGGACTTGAAGCAAAAGTTTACATACAAAAACTGAAAGCGATATTGCAGCAAACTCGTTTTGACAAGCTGATTGGCGTCGGCACATCATTTATGCAGCACATCGAATCGCTGGCAAGTGTGGTGAAGGAATGGTATGTTTTTGAAACCACGGAAAAACTGCTGGCGCAATTTCAGATTCTGCATTTTGAAAATGAGTTTATCCTGCTGAAAGGCGGAAGACGCTTTGCGTTTGAAAAAATCAGCGCGCAGCTGATTGGACAAACACATGCCACCGTACTCGAAATCAACCTGAATGCATTGGTCAATAATCTGCAGGCGTACCGACAGCATTTATCAGCAGGCACCGGTGTGATTGCTATGGTGAAAGCATTTTCATATGGCAGCGGCAGCGTTGAAGTAGCCAGTTTGCTGGAAAAACAACGCGTCGATTATCTGGCAGTGGCCTATGCGGACGAAGGTGTCGTGCTTCGAAAAAATGGCATACACACACCGATTATCGTGATGAATCCGGATGTCATCGACTTTGACAGAATGCTGGAGAATCAGCTGGAACCGGAAATTTATTCGCTATATATTTTGCGGGAGCTGATACAGAAGTTA
>JADLAH010000027.1 GCA_020848315.1 Chitinophagales bacterium
CGAATGTAATCAATCCGGAACCTGCTTTTACCAGCAAACTATCGGAGTGGCCGTGATAGCAGCCATCAAACTTAATGATTTTCGACTTGCCGGTCACGCCACGCGCCAGACGCAGCGCGGACATCACCGCCTCGGTACCACTGCTGACAAAACGAATCATCTCGATATATGAATGATTGGATATAATCAAATCCGCCAGATGATTTTCGAGGGCAGTTGGCGCACCGAAGGATGTACCGTTTTTAACCGTTTCAATAATTGCCGTCTCTGTATGTTCATTGGCATGACCAAGAATCAGCGGCCCCCAGGAACAGCAATAATCGATATACTTGTTGCCGTCTTCATCCCAGATATAGGCGCCTTTGCCTTTTTTCATAAACAAGGGCGTACCGCCGACGGATTTAAATGCACGCACCGGTGAATTGACACCACCCGGCATCAGGGTTTTCGCCTTTTCAAAAAGTTGTGCTGATTTTTCGTTTTTCATATCGTTATATTATACAATTCATTCCATTTTGGCAAACGGATATAAAATATGGAATATTGACCTACTTCCGTTTCAAACCAGATTTTACCACCCATTCTTTCCACGATATTCTTGGAAATGGCGAGTCCCAATCCTGTACCGCTCGACTTGGTGGTGAAATTCGGCTCAAAAATATGGCTTCTTTTTTCCTCTGCAATACCAATTCCGTTATCTTTTATTGAAATTACGTAATCCTCCTCGCTTTCCAGCATATCAATATCGATGATTCCCTGCTGCTGCTCCGGGATAGACTGCGATGCATTTTTGATAATATTGGTAAAAACACGCATCAGCTGCTCCTTATCGCCCTTCACAAAACTGTCCGGAACGAGATGATGAATATGTATTTCGAGATTTTCCAGTTCATTAAATAACTCGACCGTCGAGACGAGAATCGGCGCCGCTTCGATTTTCACCAGTTCCCCTTGCGGCATTTTGGCAAAATCGGAAAAAGCAGTGGCAATATTAGACAGCGTATCAATCTGTTCAATCAGCCGGTGCGAGATACGCTCGGTCAGCTCTTTGATATCCGGCGAGTTATCTTTAATAGCCCGCTGTAAATGCTGAATACTTAGTTTCATCGGTGTCAGCGGATTCTTGATTTCGTGCGCAACCTGCTTGGCCATTTCACGCCACGCACCTTCCCGCTCCGATTTTGCGAGCAATCCGGCACTCTTTTCCAGTTCCGCCAACATGGCATTATATTGTTTTACGAGCCATCCGATTTCATCATCATTTTTCCACTGTATCGGCGAGTTGGTTTTACCGAATTGCACACTGCGGATACTATCGGCAATCAGCGTGAGTGAATTGGTGATGGAACGCGACAAGAACACCGCCAGCAATGCGGCGGCAATCAGGAACAGCACGTATACATTCACCAATGCAACGAGAAAATAAGATATGTCTTCGCGGAAACTTTTCTGTTTGCCGTAATACGGAAAATTGAAATACCCCAGAATCTTCCCGTTACTGCGGAACGGCTGATAGGCACTCAGATAAGTGAGCCCACCGATAGATTCATCCTGCACAAATTTGGATTTTCCTTTTATCACCAGATTGTAATAAGCGGTGGCATCCATACGGGAAGAACTCAGCTTGCGTTTGAAAATCTCCGGCTGTGAGGTCTGCAACAATTCGCCGTTCACATCGTAGACATTAATATCCAGCGCATGAATGGTGGACAGCGGTTTGATGTATTGACGGATGACCTTATCGAATGTTCCAGCGCCGTACACGGGATATTCATCCACGTAATACTGAGCGGTATTTTTCATCACGGAGTTTACTTTTTTGAGCAAACGGGAATTATGAAAGATATTGTACTGATACTGGAAATAAACCATCGTCACGAGACCTATCACAGCGAGCGAAAAAAGCACCAGTCCTATCATCGAATTCTGGATTTGCTTTTGAAGTGTATTGCTGCTAAAGAAGGAACGCACGGAACCTTCGCCCCAGAAACGATCGGAAAAACCCGTAATATCGAGCACTGTAAAGAAAATAAGGAAGAAAATAACCAGATAGGAAAATACCGAAAAGGTGCCGAGTATCGGCTTATCTTTTTCTGACAAAACCACCTGTTTATTCTTGCTGTAATAAATCATATGGCTGTAGCCATTCGATTTATGAAAGGTGAACTGTACATTTTGTTTCACCGGAAAATTAAAATCCACTTCATACTCAAAATCGCCTTTCTGCTTTACCAGATAATTACTTTCGTAAATGGCATAAGAGTAGTTATCGAACTCTTCATCGTAGTAATTTTTCTGCTGATGCAACAATTCCGGATAAGCACTGTAAGAATTGAATATTTTGGGAATAAACTCCACAAACAAATAGCCGAGCACGACAGAATCTTCTTCCACCGGAAAATAACCGAGATATTTTTCTCCGTTTTCCTTAAAAGAAAGATAGTAAAAATGTGGAGACAACTTTTCCGCCTTGCGATAGAAACGCACCGCATTCAGCTTCTGAAATTCCTTCGGCATCAGGCCCATCAGCGGAAGGCCATCCTTGTTGTAGGAGTAGGTATTAATACTGTATCGTTTACTGAACAGCTTGAAATATTTTGTGGACATCCGCTGATCAATATCGACATTATACAGGTAAGGATTTTTGAAATAGGTTTTAATAAAATTATCCTGCAGAATCAGCTTTTCCGCCTCCATCAGACTATACTCTTCTCCGATATCGCGCTCCGACACCAGCTCTTTCATCCGGTATTTCCGCTTCTCAATTTCTTTTTGTCCTGTATTGTACACCACCACCACGGAAGTCAGAAAACCGATAAAGGACAACAAGATAAGATTGGCCAGAAACTTGTATTTTTCATTGGA
>JADLAH010000028.1 GCA_020848315.1 Chitinophagales bacterium
CAGAAATAGGAGAGGTGCTGTCTATCAAAAATAATACTGCGACAGTGGCCTTCGGACAGATACAAACCAAAGTGAAGTTGTCTGCTTTGCAGCCGGTGAAAGAGAATAAGTCGGCAGTAACGACATCCAAAAACAGATTCTCATCTAAAATTCTGATAGAAAAAAGTGAATTTGATTTTAACCTCGATGTGCGGGGTATGATGAAGGATGAGGCTATTATCACATTGGATAATTTTATGGACAAGGCGGTGATGTATGGTATTCATAAAATCAAAATCATACATGGTAGAGGAACCGGAGCGCTGAAACAGGCTGTTCAGTTTTATCTGAAAAAATATCCGCACGTGAAGTCTTATCAGCATGAAAGTGAGCAATATGGCGGCGATGGAATTACGTTGGTGGAACTAAAATAATTTCCTTTTTTTTTCCGAAAACCCTATATTTATATAAAATCTACTTAGCTATGACTAAGCCCTTTGCGCTTTTAATATATATCATTCTGTGGAGTCAGTTATTGCTGGCCAAATCATTGCAGTGGACTTCCGTTGATTTGCAGCAGTTATCCAATCCAGCGGCGAAAATAAATACCGCTGGATTTCGCTACATGGAGGAAGATTATCTGATCATTCAACCATCGCAAAATGAGTGGAATAAAGTGCAATCAGAGGAAGTGCAGGTGCTCTCCTATTTGGGGGATGGAATTTACTGGGTAAAAACTAAATCAGCGAATACCGCACGTCTAAAGCAGTTGTCTCCGATTGTTACGGGTTATCTGCAGCCGGAATCAAAAATATCTGAGGAGTGTTTGCAACTGAGCGGCACTGTTCCGGTTACAATTTTGTATGCGAATACTATTTCTTTTCAGCAACTGAATAGTCTGCTGGCAGCTTCCGGCATATCCACCACCCTGCAAAACACCGGCTATCCCGGACAGTGCAGCGCGGAACTGAATGCGAAGCAGATACGTGCCATCGCGGAATTGCCTGTAATACTGCATATCGAAAAAAGCTATCCGCAAAAAAATAAATTGCTGTATGAAGCCGGTACGATTCTCGGTGTGAGCCAAGTGCAGGAAAATCTCCCCTACGGTTATAACCTGAAAGGACAGGGTATGCGTGTCGGTATCTGGGATGAGGGCGCGGTCGGCACACATATTGATTTGCCCAAAAGCAGAAATATAGTGGTAGATAAAGAAGTCAACCTTCCGGTGTATCAGGTGCATGCTACTGAAGTGGGCGGATGTATTGGAAGTAACGGAAATGTATTTGCATTGAATAAAGGTGTCGCGCCGTTGGTCAATATGTACTACTGGGATTTATTGAATGATATCGTATCTGAAGTGAGAACAGCCAAAACAGGCTATGATATTGATATTTCCAATCACTCCTATAATTTTACCAATACCAACTGTTTTCAGTCAGGATTATATATTGCCGACGCGGCAAATCTGGATGCTGTTGTAGCGGAAAATCCAACTTTACTGCCGATTGTTGCGGTCGGTAATTCCGCCTCTATTTGTGCTTCTACCGATACTTTCCGTTCCGTGGACATCGGATTTCAGGGATGTAAAAATGCCATCACAGTGGGCTGGTTGTTTGGTAATGAAAAGATTGTGGGCAATAGCGGCAGGGGCCCAACAGAAGATGGTCGTCTGAAGCCGGAATTAGTGGCAAAGGGATTTGGTGTCGGTGTAACTGCTCCAAACAATAGCTTTGCCACGGTATATGGATCATCCTATGCAGCGCCACAGGTGGCGGGTTTGGCGGCCTTGATGCAGCAACAGTATAAAAAGCAATTCGGAACCACACCGAACGGCGCGCTGATGAAAGCAATTTTATGTAATACCGCCCGCGATATGGGAAATCCCGGCCCGGATTATACCTTCGGATTCGGAAAGCCTGATGCCTATAAAGCCATCTATTCCGTCGAACAGTCACTGTTTGTGGAAGGGAATGTGGAGCCCGGTGCATTTCAGTCACACGGTATCACGGTGCCACAAGGTACCGCAAAATTAAGCGTTACGCTGAACTGGACAGATAAAGCCGGAAATCCGATTGCGGAAAAAACTATCGTTCAGAATCTCGACCTGAAAGTGGTGACTCCGGCAGGCGATACGGTATTACCCTGGAAACTGAATCCGGAATCCTTTAAAAACAATGCCTTCCGCGGTGTAGATAATATCAACACGATAGAGCAGGTGACTATTAATAATCCCGTTGCCGGCAGCTATCAACTGGTGGTGAAGGGGACGCAATTGCCATTTGGTCAGCAGGCTTATGCCGTGGCTTACCTTGCACAACCGCGCAAAATAGAGCTTGCTTATCCAAACGGCAGTGAGGTACTGGATGCCGGTGCAGTGCTTGATATTCGTTGGTTTGCCAATGGCATCGACTCATTGGGTAGAATTGACTTTTCAGATAACAACGGTGTTACCTGGCAGACACTCGTTAATAATATTCAACTCAGAACACAAAAATATACCACCAGTGTGCCGGCTGTCAGCAGCAATCAGTGTCTGGTGCGTATCGTTTATGGAGGTAATCAGACTGTGTCTGCCTCTGCCTTCACGATTGGTAATCAGATTTTCTATCCGAATATTCTGCACGCCGTTTGTGATAAATCTGTCAGAATCACCTGGCCTTCGGTGTCGGGTGCCAGCGGATATAAAGTCTATCTCTTCGCAGATACGGCTTGGGTAAATGTCGGCCAAACGACCGGTACAGCGTATACCATCAGCAATCTGAAAAACGGACAACAGTATTTTTATGCGTTGTCTACTATAAAAAACGGCGTCGAAGGAAACCGTAGTCTTGCCAATGGGTTTATTCCAACACCTACTGCGGCTTGTGCTTCCGTGAATGATGTCGGAGTCTATACGTTGTTGTCACCGAAAGGCGGCAGAAAACTGACTTCATCTGCGCTTACTGCGAATGAGAGATTGTCCTTCATCATTAAAAATTACGGAACCGCCACGCAAACAGCGGTTGGTGTCAGTTATACCATCAATAACGGGCCTGTGCGCTCCGCCACGCTGACGGAAACCATGACGGGCAGCGATACCGCCATAATTCAATTCGCCATCCCGGAAAACCTGAGTGCGGAAGGAAACTATACGGTAAAGGCCTGGTCGCAACTGGTGGCAGATGAAAACAGAGGAAACGATACGCTGGTGTATGTGATTCGTCATCTGCCGAATCCGGTAGTTACGCTGCCTTTTAATGAATCATTCGAACAGGTGAACGAGCATCTGACGGAAGCTGTATTCGGGATGAACGGTATATCGTATGCAGACTTCTATCCGGAGCCGGGCGGCAGATTGCGGACGACGGAAGGTAATCTCTTTGCGCGAAGTGGAAGTAATGCACTTACGCTGGATAATTATCTGAACAGCGCACAGCGCAAGAATGAGGTGATATTTACACTGAACCTATCTTCCTATGTTGATTCTGTTGTGATGTTGTCACTTAATTTTCTGAACAGGGCTGAAACAGACAGTCTGGATTATATCTATGCCCGCGGAAATGATGCACAGCCATGGGTGTTGGTGTATAATTTGTATACCAATCGTCCGACACCATCCATATATAAAAATACCGGCGGGATTAATCTGTATAAATTGCTGAAGTTGAATAATGGTCAGGATTTTTCCGCATCCACACAGATTAAGATAGTGCAGACAGGCAACAAACCAGCGAATAATATGTACGGCAATGGGGGTTATACTTTTGATGATTTATCCTTGTATGTTGCCGGAAAAGATGTAGGAATTGCAGATGTACAAGTCAAGAAAATACATTGCATCAATAATTATATCCCGCAAAGGATAAAAATAAAAGTACAAAACAATGCTCCGGTGGCATTAAATAATATTCCTGTTTTTTATCAGGTGAATAATAATCCGCCGGTGAGTGAAATTATATCTGCGTCAATAGCCTCAGATGCACAGCTGGAATATATATTCAATCAGGCATTGCAACTGACTTCACCGGGATTGTATACAATAAAAGTGTGGGTGCAGAATGCCGGCGACCAATACCGTTTGAATGACTCTGTCAATACGGCATCTATCATCATTTTGCCGTCAACAAATACATTCCCTTATTACAACGACTTTGAATCCAATGACGCACAATTAATTTCGGAAGGAATTAGTAATTCCTGGATTTGGACGCAGCCGTCCAAATATTACATCGACAATGCTGCGCAGGATAACCGCGCATGGACAACCGGAGGAAGTAAAGGTTATAACTTCAATGAATATTCTCACTTATACCTCGGTTGTCTCGATATGTCTTCGCTGACCAAAGATCCGCTGATTGCATTTAATATGGTCAGCATCATGCAGACGCAATCAGATTCCGCTTTTGCGGAATATTCAACAGATGGCATCAGCTGGAAACGCCTGGGATGTTACAACTGCGGCCTGAACTGGTACAACGGCTTTCAGGGAAAACCATATTGGGATAAAACCATCTATCCGTGGCAGACAGTACATACCACGTTGCCATTGTCGGAACTTGCGGACAAAACCAACTTCATGTATCGCATCACGCTGCAGACAGATGATTTCGCAGCAGCGGACGGCATCGGTATCGATGACCTGCATATATTGCCGGATTATGAGGAAATGTCAGGGACGGATTCATCCTACGTGACACAGGTTTCCGATGGCAATGGCTGGATATCTTTCTACCGAAACGGTCGTCTGATTGCATCACTGCACGATGATGGTAATGCATTGGGAAATGTAGTACTTGGAGTGGAATCTGATGAATCCAAGCGCAAGTTTTTTGCCAATAAGAATATACTGCCGCGCAATTGGGTCATAAAGCCACAAAATGCGATGGCCGGAAATTACACCTTGCGGCTTTATCTGCTTAATTCGGAATATACCGGCTTTGTACTGGAAGAAGATTCCATCAACAGAATGGGCGATATTGGTCTGCTCCGTTATCTGGGCTTAAATACGAATCTGGATATTTCCGATAATCATGTGCGCTCTTCTTACAAATGGTTTACGCCACAGGATATTCAGTTTTACCCTTACCAGAACGGTTATTATGTGGAGTTCAAAACCGATACCTTGGGCGAATTTTACCTGATCAGCACCCGTACTGATAAGGATGCCATTCAGAGTGTGAATATGGTGGATTTCTCTGCTAAAATTATTAATGATGATGTATTGCTGGAATGGCAGACATCCACGGAAATCAACAGCCGCGACTTTATCATTCAATATGCTTTTGATGCGGCCACTTTCATCGATATTGATACCGTTCCTGCCGGTGGAAATTCTGTTTCTTTCACGCCTTATGATTACCTGCATGTGCTCAATGCCACGCAAGGTGTCTTTTATTACAGGATAAAAATTATCGACAACTCCAATAAGGTGTCATACAGTCTGATTGATTCAGTGTCTTTTGCGCCATTGGTAGGCATCAGACAAGAAACGTTGACCATGAAGGCTTACGCCGGCATGGATGATATCTATCTGCAACTCGATAATCTGTTGCCACAGCAAGGTAAGGTGTTGGTGTATGATGTGAAGGGACAGTTGATGTTCAGTCGTTCGCTTTCGTTGCAGCGTGGAGAACAGCCGCTGAAAATCCCAGCTTTTGCGGGATGGGGAAAAGGAGCTTACTTCCTGCAGTTGCAAACGGCAGATAAATATTATTACTCGAAACTTATCAAATACTGATGCAGCCTTTACAAGTTGTTTCTACCAGTGATGGAAGTTCCTCTGTGTATAATCCTGTCTTTGACGGATATTATCATTCCCGGCATGGAGCCATTCAGGAGTCGGAACATGTTTTTATGGCAGCGGGATTAAACCAGTTGCTGCTACAACAGAAGCATATCAATGTGTTGGAAATAGGATTCGGAACAGGACTCAATGCGCTGCTGACTTATTATCACGCCCGGCAAAACGGAGTGGTAATACATTACACTTCGCTGGAGAAATTTCCGCTGGATGAAAGTGTTTACACCGAATTGAATTACGCTGCTCAGTTGCAACTGGGAGAAGAAGGTCAGCGTTTTTTTCTGGACTTACATAAGGAAAAATGGAATACGGAAGTATCACTTCGGCCTGATTTTATTTTGCATAAACGGCAAATGGATATTCAGGATTTCAGCGCACCGGAACAGTTTGAGCTCATTTATTTTGATGCCTTTGCGCCCACGGCACAGCCTGAATTGTGGTCGGATGCTGTCTTTGTTGCGATGTATCATGCATTGCGCCCGGGTGGAATATTGGTAACCTATTGCGCAAAAGGAGAAGTGAAGCGTGCGATGAAAAGAGCGGGTTTTACATTGGAAGCATTGCCCGGTCCGCCCGGAAAACGGGAGATGACTCGGGCCCTGAAAATTTTATAATGATGGAAGAAGAGATAGAATATTTAATAGTTGGACAAGGAATTGCGGGAACGATGTTGAGCCATTTTCTGCTTCGGCAAAACAAAAAAATAAAAGTAATAGATCTTTTTCATCCCAATTCATCTTCCAATATCGCGGCAGGTGTGGTAAATCCTGTCACCGGCCGGCGGATGGCAAAATCCTGGATGATAGATGAGCTATTGCCTTTTGCCAAACAGGTATACCGCGAGTTGGAAAAGGAATTAAAAGTCAGTTTCCTTTTTGAACAACCAATATACAGGATATTTTCTTCAGAGGATGACAAAAAAATATGGGATAAGAAGAAACAGGATGCTGAGTATTTCGAATACCTCGGCGACTGGCTGCCGCAAACAGATGATCATATCGAGTCGCCCTATGGAATAGGCATTATTAAAAATGCGATGTGGATGGATGTGCCGGTGCTGATACGGGCTTTCAGAGAAAAGCTCTTGCAGGAGAATTTATTACTCGAAGATTCTTTTGATTACGAGCGGTTGGAAATGGATGAGAATGGATTCCGATATGGCCATCTGCGTGCAAAGTATCTCGTTTTTTGTGAAGGATACAAGGCAATCTATAATCCGTTTTTCTCGTCTATTCCTTTTACAACGGCCAAAGGCGAACATCTGGTGGTGCAATCCGAGCAGTTGTCTACCGGCAGGATTTACAACAGGAATACGTATATCCTGCCCAAAAGTCCAGGTCGGTACACACTTGGTTCCACCTTTGTTTGGGATGATTTGAGTGAAACCGTTTCGGAAGAAAGCAGGAAGGAATTGCTGGCGAAATGGCATAAAATGACTAGTGCGGATGCCATAATTGTGGAGGAAAAAGCCGGTATACGTCCAACGATGAAAGACCGCCGGCCTGTTGTCGGCAGACACACAAAATGGCCGCATATGTTTATCCTGAATGGCATGGGTACCAAAGGTGTGTCTCTTTCTCCGTATTTTTCGTGGCAACTGATTCAGTATATACAATCGGGCAATCCGCTGCCGGAAGAAGTGAACCCTGACAGATTTGTTTAAATTTCCAACCTCATTTTATTCATCTAAATTAAACGCTATATTTGTATCATGAAATTCAATAAATCCTACCTGAAGGCTTTACCACTGACACTGTTACTGCTGGGTATGGTATTGTATAAATACCGTTATACGCTGAAACTTGCAAAACCCGTTTTGGTAGAACAGGAAGCAATAGATTCTTCTTATCTGTATGTGAAATTTACCAAGCCAACGGTGGCGCAGGGATATCTGATGGGACGTCAGTTCAACGGAGTGGATGCCAATAAATATCCAAAGGAACAGTCCATGGACAACGGAATGGATGTGATTAATAATGACCAGTTTCAGGTGGTAAAATTATACGATGAGGCCAAAGGAATGGAAGTATATATTGCTATACGCGATCTTACCTTGCTCACCAAAGTGCCTTTCTCCTTTGCCTTTGAAAATGGCACCAAAGTGCTGGTTACGGCATTTGTGAGAAATAAAAGTGGCGTAAATGTAATGTATGGCGGTACCATTCATAATAATTCAGGGAAGCTCAGACTGGATGCTTACAATGAAAGAACCGGTATGGTATCCGGTGAAGTGGAGGCCGATTTGGAAGCTGTCATCGAAAACGGCAGTTGTGATATTCGCAATCTGCAATTCAGAAATGCCATTCTGAAACATTCAAAAATTGAGTAGCCATTTCTTTTAGTATAGCTGATATTGTAGTTTCAGCAATTGATTGTACAGTCCGTTTTCCAGTTGACTAAGCGTATCGTGATTCCCTTCTTCAATGATTTTCCCGTGATTTAAAACCAGGATTTTATCTGCATTGCGGATGGTAGACAGGCGATGTGCGATGATGATACTGGTGCGTCCTTCCATCAGTGTATCCAGTGCAGCCTGTACCAATTTTTCGGAAGAGGCATCTAATGCGCTGGTAGCTTCATCCAGCAACAAAATCGCAGGGTCTTTCAGAATGGCTCTGGCAATCGCAATACGTTGCCGTTGTCCGCCGGACAGTTTTACGCCTCTTTCACCGACAACAGTATCCAGTCCGTCCGGAAAGCGTTCAATAAATTCCATGGCATTCGCTTTCTGTGCCGCATAAATTACTTCTTCATCTGTTGCATCCAGTTTTCCATAAAGGATATTTTCGCGTATAGTGCCGCCAAATAAAATCACCTCCTGCGGAACAATTGCCATGTTGTTGCGCAATTGTTTGATGCTGATGGTGTTGGAGTCGATATTGTCGATGCTGATGCGTCCGGATTGCGGTTCGTAAAAACGCAGTAATAGTTGTATAATGGTTGATTTGCCGGCTCCGGAAGGGCCCACCAACGCTACTTTCTGTCCTGGCTGAATCGTAAAACTCAATTGGTCAAATATAGTCACATCTGTTCTGCTGGGATAGGCGAATGAAATATTATCGAAGGTGATTTTTCCTTTTAATTTCACCGGCTCATACGTGTCGGTATCAGATTCCTGATCGCTGTCAATAATATCGACGATACGACCGGAAGCGCCAATCGCACGGAGTATTTTTCCTAAAGAATCACTGAGTCCGCCAACAGAACCACCAATGAAAATAGTGAGGGTGAGGAATTCTATCAGTTTGCCGATGCTCAGTCCTTCCGCCGGATTGCGGTAGTTCATTTCCACCAGTTCAGTGCCTTTCCAGAAGACATAGATGATGGAGCCAAACATGATGACAATAATAAACGTAATGAAAACGCCGCGGTATATGGCATTTTTCATCGCTAAATCCAGTGTGCGTTGTATGCCACTGGAATATCGTTTGGATTCAAAGTGCTCGTTGGTATAAGCTTTTACGGTATTGATGCTCTGAAAAGTTTCTTCCGCGATGATATTGGCATCCGCCAGTGCATCCTGTGTCTGCCGTGAATTTTTCTGAATAAACCGTCCGAATACAATGCCTATAAAGATTACAAATGGGAAGGTGGATAGCATCACCAATGTAAGGTGAACGGAACTGTTGAACAAAAAGATGATTCCTACAAACAGAATGGATATCTGGCGAAAAAATTCAGCTAATGTCAGAGATAAGGTATCCTGCAGCGCACTTACATCGTTCGTAATCCGGCTGGTCAGGTCACCGATTCTGTTTTCTTCGAAGAAAGCGATGTTTTTGCAGATAATCTTGTTGTAAAGGTCTTTCCGGATATTCGCGAGTGCGGGTTCATTTACTTTGGCAAACAGCCAAATACGCATAAAGGAGAAGAAACCCTGCAGCACCAGAATGCCGGTGAGGAGATAAGCCACCTGATTCCTGTCTTTGATAATATCATTTACTTTTCCCATCGATACATCGACCAGCATACCAATGGATTTTGGGAGCGCCATTACTGTGATGCTGGAGAAAATCAATGCAATTAATCCGAAGATGAAATAATATTTGTTAGGTTTTATGTAGTCAAAAATGCGCAGTGTTTTTAACAGAAGCTCCTTGTTTAGCTTAGGTCTGGTGGCTCCATCATTCCGGTCTCTGTTACTCATGCTTCTTTATTTGGTGTAAAAATACGATGTTAAATGCTATAGCCTGTAAAATACGCTTAAAGTTTACAATTATTTATCGGCATCTTCCTCATACTGAAGGTGAATCCATTTTACAGGGTGTGGATCTTTCTTATTGTCAAGTATCAGTTCGAAATGCAGGTGGCCGTCTTCTTCATACGGCCCGTTGATAATCCACGAGCAATAGGGAATATAGCAGAGGATATGGGCAGTCTTCAGCATAGTATATATAATGCTGGCCGGCTTTCTTTCTCGGAGGGATATCTCAAAGTGCGCTTGCATGTGTTTCTTGATTTTCCAATATTGTTCTTGTCGCAAACCAATCAGCGGTTTTCCCAGTTTGTCGGAAAACGCCTGCAAATAGGCCGCGGAGTCGGCAGGATCTTTCGTTTCATAGTTCAGTGTACACAGTATCTTTCCCATCGGAATTTATCTTTTAGGAGTTAGTTTGTTTATCTGAATATCCTTCTTTGGTGTGAGTCGGTTGGCCGGCCCGCTATTGGTGGGCTGAAACAGTTTTTTCTTTCCGTTAAACAAGCCGGAATCCTGTCGGCTGAATAATTCCTTGTTCTTTTTCTCAAATGGATTGTCTTTTTTCTCTCGCACAATCAGTGGATTTTCTTCGTCAAATAGTTTATGTGACAGGAATAACTCTCTGCGTGCAGAACGGGCAATCAGTCCCTGTGTCGGATTATAAACACCTTCA
>JADLAH010000029.1 GCA_020848315.1 Chitinophagales bacterium
GGAATTACAACAGATATATCCACGTTACTAATTTACAATTTACTTGTTAATAATAAGCGGATTTTGATACAAAACAAGTCGCACCATTCCTTTTTCACCTTTCCAGCTCACCGGCCAGTGCTGCAGTGCCGCCACCTGCTCATCGGAGAAATCATTGCCGATGTTGGAATACAAAATATAGGGAAGACTATCCATTGTTTCGCCGTGGATATTGCGCATCCGCACGCTGTCGGTATCCATGTGCGACTGCCGCAGACTGTTGTTCATCGGGAAAACGGTGCCTATCTCCGACTTATCAATTGTATTGGTTGTCAGAAAATCTTCCAGTTGACGGCGCAGCGAAAAATAATCCGCATGAACAAGCGTACAGTCCCATCCGTTGGAAATCGTACCGGGATACAACTGTATATGTCCGCACAGCACCAACAGCACAACGACAACGGAAGTCAGCTTATGCTGATGACTCAGCCAAAGCACAAGCGCAGGAATCATTGCCACGAGTACTACCAGATAATAGCGGTGATTGATGGGATTGGAAAACGGCAGAAAGCTCAGCGACAGCAGTACCGCCGGCATCAGCCACAGTAAAGTCATTTTATCCAAACGCTTTTTTCTGAAAATATATAAGAGGGCGCCGCCACTCAGCCACAATGCACCGAGATCCACCATCGCTCTGGCGATGGAAACCAAATTTTTCAGCCAACCAGCTCCGCCCACCAGTCCGCGGTGAGCGCTCCAGCCTTCTGCCGGCGTACTCAGCCACCAACCCGTTTGCAGATAATGATACGTATACCAAACTGCCATCCACAATACTGCCGGCAGGAAATGCCATTGCATTTGCCACCACGCACGAAAATGTCTGCGCTGCAAAAAAAATCCCGTCACCGATAATGCCGCCAGTAGTACCACACCGCGCAGACTGACCGCCACCAACAGCAACGCCGCGAGCATCAGCAACCACCTGCGCTTCCGGACATAGGCGTTCAATCCGAACAGATACGCACTCAGCAGTACTGCATCATAGCTCACCAGACTGTATTGTGTGGTGACCGCAGGAACGGAAAAGAAAAACACTATCGACCAGAATTGCTGCTGATTGGAAAATGCGAAATGACGCAACAGCTGCAGGAAGGCAACTGCTCCCAGTAGCGCAAATGGCAGCATAGCGGCGTGCGCCGTCACCAGCGATTTCCCGAACAAGTGATACATTCCCGTGATGTAGTAATAAAAAAACGGCGGATGACCGGCGTCCCATTCCGCAGGAATAATACCTTGCTGAAATCCGTGCTCAAAAAAGTACTGCGTTACGGTGGAAGTCAGCAGCGTATCCCAGAAAAACGGATATTGCAACGAATACACCACCACTACAAACGGAAGAATGATAGCCAGTGCAGTAATATGAAATGATTTAAGCTTCAAGCGAAGGATTTAGAACAAAAATAACATTTTTACACCATCTCCTTATAAAATAAGCACTTACATTTGCGTATGCCTACATTGACACTTGCCATCTCTCCCTGCCCGAATGACACGTTCATTTTCGATGCGATGCTGCATCAGCGGATTGATACGGAAGGGCTCGACTTTCAGGTGCACTTCGCGGATGTGGAGCAGCTGAATCAGGCGGCATTCGCGGCGCGTTACGACATTACCAAACTGAGTTATCACGCATATGCTTACGCATCAGAAGACTATATTCTACTGCGTTCCGGCAGCGCGCTCGGCAACCATTGCGGCCCCTTACTCATCAGCAAAGATGCCTTATCGGAAGACGACATCCATAACGGAAAGATTGGCATTCCGGGAAAATATACGACCGCTAATTTCCTGTTTTCATTGCGCTATCCCGAGGCAACCAACAAAGTGGCGATGCTGTTTTCAGACATAGAACAATCCCTGCTCGACGGCAAACTGGATGCAGGCGTTATCATTCATGAAAACAGATTCACTTATGCGCAAAAGGGATTGAAAAAGATTATTGACTTAGGCGACTATTGGGAAAATACTTACCACGCACCGATTCCGCTGGGTGGCATTGCCATAAAGAGAAATACGGACAAGGACGTACAACTGAAAGTGCAGCGCATTATCCGCAGAAGTATCGCGTATGCTTTCGAGCATCCGGAAGCGTCCGCAGCATTTGTTGCACAACATTCGCAGGAAATGGACGCGGCGGTATGTCAGCAACACATTCAACTGTATGTCAATCAATACAGCCTGGATCTGGGAGAAAAAGGCGAACATGCTATCCGCACACTGTACCGCGTGGCTACGGAAAGACAACTCATCCCTGTATTAAAACAGCCGATTTTGCTTTAAATCGTGCCACGATTATCGTGGCACGATAGCGCACACGAAGGAGCCTGCGTTTACACAATTGTCTTAATAATAAACTGGCGCTGATACAAATCCGTATCTGCTATAATGGCATCGATGAAGGACTGTCCTGATTGCGCAAAATAGGGCGCGAAGTTTTCTACTCTTTCCTGCAATGATTGTTGCGGAAATAATTGCGTTTTCAGTTTTTCAATCTGATTCAGCGCGGTTTCATTTTTCTGTTTCAGCGCTTTCATCATGCGCTTCTGTATCATCTCCACACTCTGCAAGGCTTTCTGCATCTCCGCTCCCGCCACCGGCTCGAGCGTCACATCCACCGACTTTGCCAGTTCCTGCAATCGCGTGAAAACGGCCTCCACCTCCTGTTTGTAGCCCGACACATCAATATCCTCGTCTGCATTTTGTCCGATGTATGCTTTCTTCAGTTCTTCGACATCTCTGAAAAAATCCTGTATTGTAAGCCCCAGCTTTTCCATGCGTGCCAGTTGCTGTTCTTTTACCAGCATAAAGGAATTGCGCACCATCAGCTGCGGAAATGCCGTACCAAAATGCGCAAACAAGGTACGCAACTGCAACCAGTAGCTGACCTCTCCACCGCCGCCAACATACATGACAGACGGCAACATCATCTGCTGAAATAAAGGACGCAGAATCACATTTGGAGAAAAGCGTTCCGGATGCGTTTCTAGTTCCGCGAGGATTTCTTCCTGCGAAAACACACGGTCAGTATTCAGCACCTTGTATTGATTGCCTTCCAGCACTATCCGCTCTCTGCTGCGCTCCGACAAATAGAACAGGTTAATATCGCGCGGTGCTGCCTGTTGTTTATAGCCCGCCGCTTCAAGTTGACTGATTTGCTCCGACACGAGTACGAAGGAGGTCTGTTTCAATAACTCCTCCCGCATTACGTCGGCATATTGCCTTTTGAATGCAACATCATTTCCATCCACGACCACCACGCCATATTGCCCGAAAAGCGCATCCACCAGATACCTGCCGGCCATTGCCAGTGTCGGTTGCTGATAAGCTGCTTTGAA
>JADLAH010000030.1 GCA_020848315.1 Chitinophagales bacterium
GCATTCAGCGTGCCATTCGCCATTTCAGCACGTTCAATAGCTGCTTCCGTTACTTCCTGTACGCTTACTTTCTTTTGTGCAATGGCTGCTGCTACCGCTACGGCATCCATGTTGCCCAGCGCATCATCTCTGAAGACATTGATTGTTTTTTCCATATAATGAATGTACGAAATATTTTCATTGATGAAAACAGATATCCGGAATTGTACAATAAAGAAAGCCACCGATGTGGTGACTTTCTTATTAGCAAAACGGTATTATACCAATTCCGATTTCCTGGATTTTTTAGCGGATTGTAGGACGGTGGTGTAATCGTCCAACCGGATATTTTTGGTACGGTTGCGGTATTCCAGTGTGAAGCCCGGCCATACCGTATGGTTTCTGCCGTCTTCGCTGATATACCAGCTTTTGCAGCCCGACTGCCATACAGTGCCCTGCAGTTTTTGCTGGATTTCCTTGTTGAAGCTGTCCTGTACGGATTTTTTCACCTCGATGGAACGGATGCCCTGCGCCTGCATTTTCTTCAGGGCATCTATGATATAATTCGTCTGCGACTCAATCATATAAATCATGGAGTTGTGACCAAGTCCGGTATTGGGTCCGAGCATCATGAACATGTTTGGGAAGCCATGCACGGTGGTGCCGTAATAGGCTTCCGGCCCGTTTTTAAAGGCTTCCGTAAAGGTGATGCCACCGCGCCCACGGACATCGTAATACTGAAAACTGTCTGCTACGTGGAATCCTGTGCCCAGAATTACGGCATCAATTTTTCTTTCTCTACCATCTTTTGTCACTACACTGTCTTTGGTGAAATGGTCTATGCCATCTGTCACCACTTCCAGATTAGGCTGTGCCAGTGCCGGATAGTAATTATTGGACAACAATACGCGCTTGCAACCCAACCGGTAGGTGGGCGTCAGTTTTTTGCGGAGCGCCGGATCTTTGATATACTTGTTGATGTGCAGTTTGCCCAAAACTTCACCCATTTTCAGGATATTCTCATTGTAAATCATGCCCACCACCTGCGCTTCATTCAGGTAATAAATGAAATCGCGGCTCAGCCGTTGTGTCAGTGGCAATTTCTCAAACAAAGTGTGTTCCGTAGCGGAAAAAGGTTTATCCGGTTTCGGCAATATCCATGGCGCAGTGCGCTGCATCAGGTATAGTTGTTTCACCTTTGGCTGAATTTCCGGCACAAACTGAATGGCGCTGGCACCGGTGCCGATGACGCATACATTTTTGTTGCGCAAGTCATACGAGTGATTCCATTGTGCGGAGTGGAATACCTCGCCCTTGAAATCCTGTATGCCGGCAATATTAGGAATACTCGGTAGGTGGAGCGGGCCATTGCCAAATACCACTATATCCGCTTTCAGTTTTTCTCCCTTTTTGTTGGTGAGTTCCCAGGTAGCTTCTTCTTCATCGTATTGGGAACTGCTTACCTCCCAATTGAACAGGATGTGTTCTCTGAGTCCGTATTTGTCGACGCAATGTTTGGTGTATTCTAAAATTTCCGCCTGTGCGGAATATTCTTTCGTCCAGTTTGGATTGGGTTCAAATGAATAAGAGTACAAGTTGGATTTTACATCACAGGCCGCACCCGGATAGGTGTTGTCGCGCCAGGTGCCACCTACATCACTCGCTTTTTCCACAATCTTGAAATGATGGAAGCCCGCTTTTTTTAATTGAATGCCAACGCAGATGCCGGAAAATCCGGTGCCGGTAATCAGGACAGATATATCTTTTTGTGCAGCCATATGCATACATTTATTTTAGTAAAGTTAGGCCAAATCCGGTGCAATAGTCTGTACATAAGCTAATTTATTGGGGTCAAAAAATAAGTACTCATTTATTAATATCTTTGCACTATGCCAACACAGCGACAACTCTTTCTGCAACATGTGGCGCAAACATCGGATGCTCCGCTGGCCATAGAAGTAGACCATGCTTCCGGCGTATTTCTTTACGATAGTTCCGGCAAAAAATACATCGATCTGATTTCGGGTATCGGTGTCAGCGCTTTGGGACATTGCCATCCGGCAATTGTGAAAGCCATTCAGGAGCAAACCGCGAAATATGCCCACACGATGGTATATGGCGAATATATACAGTCGCCGCAGGTGCAGCTGGCTACGATACTGACGGACTTGTTGCCCGAAAAACTCAATTCGGTATATTTCACCAACTCAGGCGCGGAAGCCACTGAAGGAGCCATGAAACTCGCCAAGCGCTACACGGGAAGGACAGAGATTATTTCCTGTTATAATTCTTACCATGGCAGCACGCAGGGCGCGCTGAGTTTGCTGGGCGATGAATATTTCAAATCTAAATTCAGACCTTTGCTGCCGGATACCAGACAGATTCGCTACGGTCATCCTGAAGATATCTCTCTTATTACGAACCGGACAGCCGCCGTGTTTATGGAGCCTGTGCAGGCGGAAGCGGGCGTGATTGTGCCGGATGCAGCATATCTGCAAGCCGTCAGACAGCGCTGCAATGAAACGGGCACCTTGCTGGTGCTGGATGAAATTCAAACCGGCTGCGGTAGGACCGGCACTTTGTTTCGCTTTCAGGCAGCCGGAATAACACCGGATATTCTGCTGGTCGGAAAGGCTTTCGGCGGCGGACTTCCACTGGCAGCTTTCGTGTCAGATATACAAATAATGCAGGTGTTGCAGCAGCATCCCGTCTTGGGGCATATCACCACATTCGGCGGTAATGCCGTTTGCTGTGCGGCAGGACTGGCCTCTCTGCAGGAAATTGAATCGAAGAAGCTATATCTGGAGGTGGATCGGAAATCCCGGCTTTTCCTGACTTTGTTGCAGCATCCGGCCATCAAAAAAATAAATCATTGCGGCCTGATAATGGCCTTATATCTGGATAATTTTGATAACCTGAGAAAGGTGATTGCAGAATGTCTGGAAAACGGACTCATCACGGATTGGTTTCTGTTTGCCAACAACTGTATGCGCATCGCGCCGCCGCTGATTATCAGTGATGACGAGATTCAGCTGGCATGTCAGATTATTTTGCGGGCATTGGATAAAGTATATCAGCAATAGATGAAGAAGTCTTTTGTATTCAACCTCTTTTTCATGGTCTTTGTCAATATGCTGATAAAGCCATTCTGGGTGTTTGGCGTTGACCGCACGGTGCAGAACGAAATAGGAGAGGCCGAATACGGATTGTATTTCGCGATTTTCAATTTTACCTATCTGTTTCAGATTCTGCTGGATTTCGGATTTCAGAATTACAACAGCAGAGAAGTGGCGGCCGACCACAGGAAAATAAACACGCTGCTGCCGGATATAGTGACGTTTAAGATTATACTACTCTTGTTTTATGTCTTGCTCTGTGTGGCGGTGGCTTATCCGCTGGGCTATCTTTCCCATTCTTTCATCTGGATAATTCTGTTGAATCAGATTCTGCTTTCCTTCAATATTTACTGGCGTTCCAACGTGTCCGCGCACCAGCATTTCATTACAGATGCTTTACTGTCAGTGCTGGATAAACTGCTGATGATTGTTTTCTGCAGCATACTGATTTGGGGTAATATACCGGCACTTCCGCTGACGGTATTCAACTTTGCAATGGCACAATTGCTGGCGTATGGCATCACCTTTGTGGTGTGCATGTGGGCAGCGCTCCGACTAACGGACAGACTGCATTTTCAGGTGCATTTCGGCAGACTGAAGACAATAGCAGTGGAGACGATGCCGTATGCCGTTATACATTTTCTGATGACCACTTATTATCGTATAGACGCGGTGATGCTGGAGCAACTGCAGGGCGCAAACGGCGCGCTGGAAAGCGGGATTTATGCACAGGGTTATCGCATTATGGAGGCGCTGAATAATATCGGTTATCTGCTGGCAGCGGTATTACTGCCTTTGTTTGCTTACAAATTGGCCAAAAGTCAACAGATTAAAACGGTCTTGAAATCCGGTTTGTCCATCATGTTTTGTGTGGCTGTGTCAATTATCATTTGCCTGTTCTGGTATAGAATGGATATTATAGTATTGTTGTATAAATCATCTCAGCCACAGTATGCCGCACAGGTTTTCGGATGTCTGCTGCTGAACTTTTTTCCGGTAGCGATGCTTTATGTGATAGGCACCCTGTTGACCGCCAACCAGAATTTTCGGTGGATGATAGCCTCGCTGGTTATTGCTGTTGTGTTGAATATCGTGCTGAACTACTACTGGATACAGTCGCGCGGCGCCTTCGGCGCCGCGCTCGCTACGCTTGCCACACAATTGTTTATGTTGTGTAGCTATACCATCTATGGTGTCTACATATTCCAACTGAGGGTGCGCCTGAAATATGTCGCACAACTGGCACTGTTTGCAGGAGCCTGCCTCGTATTGGTCTTCCTGCTTGATAGCGTACATTGGTTTGCGGATGATTTGAAAAACATGGGCATGCGGATGTTGCTGTATTTTGTATCCGTTCCGGTGTTGGCTCTCCTCAGTGGACTGGTAGGCAGACAAACCCTTGCGCTGAAAGTGGGTATTGCCGAATAATTCGATTTCTTTTCTTATTTTTGATTACATCATCTCACTCAATACTTCTGCATGCTTGATATCATCAAAATGGTCGTAAAATGGAAAAAGCAGCTGCTTTTGCTCGTGCTTTTGGCCATGGTGGCAAGTGCCATCGTTACCATGCCGGCAATCATGCCGCCATATTATCAGTCCAAAATCATATTTTATCTCTCCAATCCTGCAAGTACGGACAGGGCGGCCTTGTTTAACAACCTGGAAGGTGGCGGTGTCAGCATGTTTGGCGGAAAAGAGGATGTCAATCGCTTTCTGTCCATTCTTAATTCCGCACCGGTAAGCAAGTCGATAATTGATAAGTTTGATTTGGGGAAACATTACAACATAGAAGCCGATAATCAGCAGTTGTTTGATTATTATACCCAAAAAGAATTCGCCGGCAACTTCAAAGCTATCCGGAATGAACTTGGCGCGATAGAAGTGTCCGTGCTGGATACTGATAATCGGCTGGCGGCGGCAATGGTGAAAGAGATTGTGCACCTGTCAGATTCCATTTATCGTTCACTCATTATGGAGAATAAATCCACCGTACTCACCCTGATAGATAAACAAATTGCGGAAAAACGCGCATCCCTGCAGGGAGGCGGTTCGGATGCACAGGAAGAGGAATTGTTGAAATTGTTGTCTATCCGCGATCAGTATGCGGTGTCTTCCTCTGCAGCATTCAAAACTTTGTATGTGGTAGAGGAGCCTTTCCCTGCTGTCAAAAAAACAAAACCTGTGCGCTGGTTGGCGGTAGTGTCTTCCGCTTTGGCGGCATTGCTGGCCGGAGTGTTTTTTGCCCTGCTAATAGAATTGTACCGACATGCAGAACAGTACAAGGATAAGTAAACCGGATTCATTCATTACACCGGTTGTCCTGTTCTGGATAATAGGTGTTATTTCTGTCATAACTTTTTGTGTCGCGGCCTATACAGAACAAAGGGCGGTGTACCTCTTGCCGTTCGGAGTGGCACTTGCCGCCCTGCTGGCACTTCGTGTCCGTTGGTTTTTCTATTTGATGTTGTTGGCCTTGCCGCTTTCGGTGGAAACTTATCTCGGCGACTTTGGCACTGACTTGCCTTCCGAGCCGCTGGTCGTGATGCTTGCTGTAGCTATGTTGCTGCGGCTGGTGACAGAGGATGCAGGTGTATTAAAAAAAATGCTCAGACATCCAATTGTATTTCTATTACTGCTGCAATTTGGCTGGAGTTGCTGGGTGACGCTCTTCTCTACAGACGTTTTCGTGTCGGTGAAATACCTGCTGGCAAAATCGTGGTACCTGCTCGGTTTTTTTGTTGCCGTAGTATTGCTGTTGCGGGATGAAAGGTATATCCGGACATTTTTCTGGTGTCTGTTCATGCCGACTTTTGGCAGTGTCGTATTTATTCTGGTGAAACACGCTACGCTTGATTTTGAATTTGACAGTATCCAAAAAGCGGTGTCACCTATTTATCGCAATCATGTCAATTATGCCGTATTTATTACCATGTTGCTGCCTTTTATTTTTCTGGCGAAATCATGGTATCCCGCATCTTCCGTACGACATAAACTATTGAAGTTTGCTATTCCGGTTTTTTTACTGGCTATTTATTTTTCCTACACACGAGGAGCCTGGCTCGCTACCGTAGGAATGCTTTTGTATGCCGTGGTACTGAAAAGAAACTGGACGAAGCCTGTGTTGTTGCTGGGCTTAGCAGGTGTAGTCTTGTTTGCAGGATATCTGTGGAAGGATAATCACTACCTTAAATTTGCGCCGGATTTTGAACATACGATTTATCATGATGACCTGTCGGAGCACTTGTCTTCTACATTCGAAATGAAAGACATGAGTACGGTGGAGCGCTTTTACCGCTGGATTGCGGCGGTACGTTTATTCGAAGAGCATCCGTGGACGGGAGTCGGACCGAATAACTTTGTAAGCAATTACAAGGCACATGCCGTTACGGCTTATGAAACATATATCAGTGATAACGAAGAAAGGTCGACAGTGCATAATTATATGCTCTTATTGCTGACAGAACAAGGAGCACCTGCTGCTGTGATGTACGTTGTATTGGTGGTAGTTGTTTTGTTGATAGTGCAAAACGGCTATAATGCTGCTCAGCCGAAAGCCGCGAAGCTCTATATGGCGATAGGCGCATGTTTGGTGGTGTTTATATTTAACAACACACTCAGCGATTTGGTGGAAGCCAATAAAGTAGGGTCGTTGTATTTTATGTGCCTCGGAATGTTGGTATTGTTGAGCACGGGTCTGTTGCGTATTTCTGAAGAAGAAAATGCTTAAAAGAATTTTGCAATCAGTACGCTGATGTCGTCGTTGAAGAGAACATTCCCTTTGAATTTGCTGAGGAAATCGTAGAGTTTTTTGTTGAAGATCTCCGGACTTAATTTGTGGTTGGACTGAACAAATTTCATCAGTCTGTCTGTGCCGAATTGTTCTCCGTCCTCATTTTCCAGTTCTGTCAGTCCGTCCGTAAAGGTAACAATAGTAGTGTTGGGTTGTATGGTTTTTCTGCCGAATTCCATCTTGGGCAATTCCTCAAAAATACCAATCAGTGTGGTGCCTTTTTCCAATAGCTCACATTCCGTCTCATTAATCAGTATAGGAGGAACGTGGCCGGCATTCAGGTATAGCAATTCTTTGGTGAGCAGATTGTATTTGCCCATGAATAGTGTGATAAAATTTTCCCCGTTGGTGATGGAAAATATTTTCTGATTCAGTTTTTCGATGAGTTTTCTGCCGTGTAATTCCAGGGTGAGCGTAGCGTTCAGGTAAGCCTGCAAATTGGCCATCACCAGTGCAGCGGCGATTCCCTTACCCGAAATATCTCCGATGCAAAATACAAATTCGTCTTTGTTGATGTGAATGACATCATAGTAATCGCCGCCGATTCCCTTGAACGGAAGATACAAGCCCGAGAACTCATACATGTTGTTTTTGGGTAGTTTTTTGGGTATCAGCATGCCCTGCACTCTGGAGGCGAGATCGAGCTCTTTGTCGTATTGCTTCTTTTCCATTTCCCGGCGGAAAAGTCTTTTGTTTTCTACAGCTACCGTGATGATATTGGTGAAAATCTGCGCAAACTCGAGCAGGTCGTCCTCCCGGTGCAATACATTGCTGCCCATTTCTCCCACTAAAGCGAGTGCCAACGGCTGCTGTTTGTGATAAACCGGAACGATGTACTTAAATCCGTCGAAAACAGCATGATCCGCTGCTTCTACGGCCTGTGCGGTTTTGTATTTTTCAAACTGCGCCTGAACGGGAATGTAGAAGTCCGATTCGCCGGATTTCTCCCATACCACTCTTTTCCATGCCTGATCAAACATGAAAAGCGCAATCTCTTTTACCTGCAACTGCTCCTGAATGGTATAACGGAAAATCTGATAAAGTCCATCTGCAGACACGTTGTCATTGATGGCCTTGGTCGCCTCAAATAACGCATTCAGCTGATTGTTTTTCAGTTGTAACAATTCCTGTAGCGTCGCAGCATCACTTATGATTTCCGGTGAATTCATCTATGGAAAAATACGGAAACCGGATGTTCTATACAAGCAAATTCTTTTTTTTACCAAAGAATTCACTAATTCTATGTAGATAATTCCCGCAGAAAGAAGCATTATCCGGTTACCCTTTCACCACTTCTAGCAGCTGTGCAGTGGAATCCTTAGTGTCTACCTTATCTATTACATGGGTAATTTTCCCTTTGCCATCAATGATAAATGTTGTGCGTAACACGCCTTCGTATTCCCTGCCCATAAATTTTTTCTTTCCCCATACACCGTACGCATTAGCTACTGTTTTGTCGGTGTCTGCCACTAAGTGGAACGGTAGTTCGTATTTGGTTTTGAATTTCTCGTGTTTCTTTTCATCATCCGGACTTACGCCGATGATTTGAAAACCCTGCTTGGTCAGCGCGGTATAGTTGTCTCTGAAACTGCAGGCTTCTGCCGTACAGCCCGGGGTGTCGTCCTTTGGATAAAAATACAGTACTGTGGTGGTGTCTTTGAAAGATACTCCTTTGATTGCGGGTGCTTTGTCGCCTACTTGTAACATGGTCTTTTATTTTGTGTGAATTTAGTAAATAAATGCTTTCTGCAACACAGCAGTGTTGCCTGCTTTGTCTTTAACAATCATCTTCAGTATATGTTCACCTTTCGGACAGTATTCGTCAAAAGCATAGCGAAGCCGGTTGTTTTTGGCGTCGTAGTAAAAATTCACCCATTGTCCGTCAATATAGCCATTCCATGATGCGATACCGGTTTGCCCGTCTTTGATAATGGCAACGATTTCATTATTCACAAAACAGCCTTGTTTTTCGTGATAGTCCGGCAGGAGAATAGATGGTGCCGTGGTGTCCACTTTTGCATAGAATTCTCCCAACTGTCTGCTGCTCGCCGTGAGCCAGTGCTTGCGGTGTTGCGTGATGAGTGCGGACTCTTTTCCTTTTATGTCGCGGCAAAC
>JADLAH010000031.1 GCA_020848315.1 Chitinophagales bacterium
GCAATTAAACAAAAAACTGACCGACAAGGAGCAGGATGATATTGTAGCGTTTTTGAGCAGTCTGACAGGCGACATTCCGGCAGCATACAAACAACCATAAATCAGAGCATATGCCTGAAACGGGGCGGCTCCTTCGGAGCCGCCCCGTTTCAGGTATATGCTCTGATTTATGGTTGTTTGTATGCTGCCGGAATGTCGCCTGTCAGACTGCTCAAAAACGCTACAATATCGTCCTGCTCCTTGTCGGTCAGTTTTTTGTTTAATTGCGTTTGTGCCATGATGTCCACCGCCGCTTTCAGGCTGCTCACGCTGCCATCATGGAAATACGGACCGGTTTTCTCCACGTTGCGCAGTGAAGGAACTTTTAACACGTATTTGTCACTTTCATTTTTTGAAATATCAAAAACGCCGTTGTCAATTTTCGCACTCTTCGTGAAATCCCAGTAATTGCCGTATACACCGAATTTCTGGAACATCGTGCCTCCCAGCGCATTGCCGGTATGACAGGTGGTACAGCCCGTTTCAATGAAGGCTTTCATCCCGTCTTTCTGTTGTTGGGTGAGTGCTTTGAGGTCGCCTTTGAGGTAGTCATCCAGTTTGGAAGGAGTGATGAGTTTTCGCTCAAATGCGGCGATAGCCTGCTGCACATTCCAATAGGAAATCGGATCTTCGTCCGCAGGGAAAGCCTTGGTGAAAAGGTCGCCGTATTCCTCTATCAGGTGCAGGCGTTTCACCAGAAATTCTTCGGATGGCACCGCCATTTCCACCGGATTGAGGATAGGACCTCCCGCCTGTTCTTCTACGTCTTTTGCGCGGCCGTCCCAGAATTGCTTGCTGTGCAGCGCGGCATTCAGTACCGTAGGGGAGTTGCGGCCTCCGAGACCACCGTCATTACCCGGCGAGAAAGAACGATTGTCGACACCGAAGGTGGACAGATTATGGCAGGAATTACAACTGATGGTATTGTCTTTTGATAAACGCACATCAAAATAGAGCTTTTTGCCCAGCGCTACTTTTTCTTCCGTTATCGGGTATTTGTCATCTTCCGCGGTTTTCGGCAGATAGCCAAACAGTGCCGAACCCTTTTCCTGCAGAAAAGCGTCGAGCGGAGACATATTTTTCAGTTGTTCATTGGTGGAGAAATCTTCCACTTTTAGTTTTTGTTTACATCCGATCAGTAAAAAGAGAAGGGAGCCAACAAGGGTTATTTTTTTCATACAACAGGGATTTCTAAATACTATGATTCAATGCATAAAAATAATACCATTTTTTTGAGTATGATATTTTTGCCTGACTTCTTTTCTAACTATAGACTTATTTTAAATTTGTCTAAATAAAAAATGCCTGCATATCGCAGGCATTTTCTTGTATATCTGAAATTTGATTACATATTGCTGATGATGGCATCGCCAAATTCAGAGCATTTGAGCAGTGTCGCTCCTTCCATCAAACGGTGGAAGTCGTAAGTAACGGTTTTGTTGGAAATGGCTTGTTCCATACCTTTCACAATCAGTTCCGCAGCTTCTGTCCAGCCCAGGAATTCCAGCATCATCACACCGGAAAGAATCACGGAACTTGGATTCACTTTGTCCTGGTTCGCGTATTTCGGCGCGGTGCCGTGGGTAGCCTCAAAGATAGCCATACCAGTCAGGTAGTTGATGTTAGCGCCCGGCGCGATGCCGATACCACCTACCAATGCAGCAAGGGCATCAGAAATATAGTCACCGTTCAGGTTCAGCGTCGCCACCACGTCGTACTCATCCGGACGCAGGATAATCTGTTGCAGGAAGTTATCCGCGATAGCATCCTTGATAATCAGTTTTCCGGCTGCTTCTGCGGCTTTCATCGCTGCATTGGCTTCCGCCTGTCCTTCTTCCGCCAAAATCTGGTCGTATTGTCTCCAGGTAAATACTTTGTCGCCGTATTCACGTTCTGCCAGCTGATAGCCCCACTCCTTGAATTTACCTTCCGTAAATTTCATGATGTTGCCTTTGTGTACCAACGTCACGGATTTTCTATTGTGCGCCAACGCGTAGTTGATAGCGGAACGTACCAATCTTTCCGTGCCATCCAGCGATACCGGCTTGATACCGAGAGAAGATGTTTCAGGGAAACGGATTTTGTCGCCCACATTCATTTCTGTCTGCAGGAAATGCAATAATTTTTTGCATTCTTCCGTGCCCTGCATCCATTCAATACCCGCGTAGATATCTTCGGTGTTTTCGCGGAAGATAATCATATCTACCAGATCAGGCACTTTGGAGTTGGATGGAACACCATCGAAATAACGCACCGGACGAACACAGGCATACAAGTCGAGCAACTGACGCAATGCCACGTTCAGCGAGCGGATACCGCCGCCTACCGGTGTGGTTAAAGGACCTTTTATCGCGATTAAGTTTTCTGTAATCACTTCCAGTGTTTCATCCGGCAACCAGGAACCTGTCTGTTTGTATGCTTTCTCTCCGGCCAATACTTCTTTCCAGTGTATTTTTCGCTGTCCGCCATAGGCTTTCTCCACTGCCGCATCCATTACACGAACGGAAGCACGCCAGATATCCGGCCCTGTACCATCGCCCTCAATAAACGGAATTACTGGCTCATTCGGCACGTGCAGGTGCCCGTCTTTCATCATAATTTTTTCTGCTGCCATACTGCTTGAATTTAATTTTTAGAGTAATATATGCCATATCTGTAGTCTGTGTAAACCATGCAGATATATATGCGTTTTACGATGCAAATATACACATTATCCGCTCGTTTAACACAAAGTTTACAGACATTGTTTTTAATAAATGTGAAAACGCATAAAAAAGTTCCGGGGCAGAAATAGTTTTTCAAGGCCTTTCTCTACAGAAAATAATTACCTTTGTGTTATGCAGAATCCGAATTTAGATGCGACGGGTGAGTTTCTCTCCAGAACCGAAAAGGAACTGGAAAAGGTGCTGCGTCCGCAGGCATTCGAGCAGTTTGCCGGACAGCCGCAGATCATCGAAAACCTGCACGTATTTATTCAGGCCGCCAAGCAACGTGACGAAGCACTCGACCATGTGCTGTTGCACGGACCTCCGGGATTGGGCAAGACTACCTTATCCAATATCATTGCCAATGAGCTGGGTGTCGAGATGAAAACGACCTCGGGACCGGTGCTCGAAAAGCCGGGTGATCTGGCCGGACTGTTGACGAACCTGCAGCCCAATGATGTATTGTTCATTGACGAAATCCACCGGCTGAATACGACCATTGAGGAGTATCTCTACTCTGCGATGGAGGATTATAAGATAGATATCATGATTGACAGCGGGCCGAGTGCCCGGAGCATACAGCTCAACCTGAATCCGTTTACGCTGATTGGCGCCACCACCCGATCGGGATTGCTGACGGCGCCGCTGCGCGCCCGGTTTGGTATCACCTTCCGGCTGGAATATTACACGGTAGATGTGTTGAAGCGCATTATTACAAGATCTTCCGGCATTCTGAATACGCGCATAGATGATGCGGGCGCGGAAGAGATTGCGAAGCGCAGCCGCGGTACGCCTCGTATTGCCAATGCCTTGTTGCGTCGTGTGCGCGATTTTGCCCAGATAAAAGGAGATGGCAACATCGGACTGGAGATAGCAAAATATGGTTTGTCGGCACTGAATGTGGACGAGCACGGACTGGATGAAATGGACAATAAAATTTTGTCGGTGATTATTGAGAAATTCGCGGGCGGACCTGTGGGCATCAACACGATTGCCACCGCGGTGGGCGAGGAGCCCGGCACGCTGGAAGAAGTATATGAGCCTTTCCTGATTCAGGAAGGTTATCTGAAACGCACGCCGCGCGGTCGCGAAGCGACCGCGAAAGCCTACCAGCATATCGGGAAAGTGCCGCCGCAACAAACCGGAACATTGTTTTAATTTCCTGCCATGAAACACATCTTTCTATATGCCTCGCTGTGCATTCTTTTTGCAGGTTGTAACAACAGCCATACACATACGCTGAAAACAGCGGATGGCACCGAATTGAAAGTGGAATTGCCCGATAATATCGAGCTGGCCACCGACTCCGTGCACTTCACGGAAAAACTGATTATGAATACCATTCACTGGAAACTGACCGGCACGGAACCTTTCTGGAGTATTTCCATTCACGGCGACAGCGTGAAGTACATCACGCCGGAAAATCAGATAAAAGGAGAACAGTTTATCATAGCATCTTTGCTGACCGAACAGGATGCCGCTGATGAAACTGTTGTCTACGAGTACACCCTGAATGATCCGGACGCTTCCCGCATTACCATAAGAAAAGAAGTGTGTTCGGATGGTATGAGCGATAAGCAATATGCGTATGCCGCCACATTTGATTACGGAAAATTACAACTGAAAGGTTGTGCTGAAAAAAAATAAGCTATGGAAGATCACTCACTCGTCAGAATTGCCACTTATTACAACCATTTCGAAGCGGAACTGGCCAAGCTGAAACTGGAAGAAAACGGAATTTATGCTTTTATCAAAAATGAGCATATAGCGCAACTGCAGATAGGTTGGGCGAATTTTGAATTAATGGTAAACGATGATCAGCGCGAGGCGGCGCTGGCAATACTGGAGGAGCCGGAAGCGGAAGAACCTGCCTGTTAATGCGCTTTCTTTTTTTCAAATGCGTTGTGCAGTATCGCGAATACCACATAGCTAATAATCACGGTGCTCAGACCGAGCCATTGCAGCAGCAGAATCTGCGGAATCACACTAAGTAGAAACAATACCCGCATCTTGTTTTTTTTCCAGTCGAACGGATTTCCTTTCATGCTGAAAATCTCTATTTCCGCTACCATCAGGAAGGCGAGGATAAATGAAATAACGATAGCCGCTACTTTGGCATATAAGAGCGTGCTCCAGTCGCTTGCGGTCATCCATCCTTCAAAAAACTGCATATAAAATCCCAATACAAACAGGGCGCCAGCCGGCGTTGCCAGTCCGATAAAATTTTCCGTTTGCCGCGTGTCAAGGTTGAACTTTGCCAGTCGCAGACAGGCGAATAAGGTATAGGCAAATCCGCTGAGTGCCCACGGGGTTTGCAGGAAGGAATTGTCTGCATTTTCCGGTTGCATCGTCACCAGCTGATTGATGATACTGAACAGCATCATGCCCGGCAATACGCCAAAAGTGACCATATCCGCCAATGAGTCCAGCTGTCCGCCCAGTTCGGATTTCACGTTCAGCGCGCGTGCGACAAAGCCATCGAGAAAGTCGGCAATCAGGGAAACGGCGATAAATACGGGAACCAATGTATAATGGTGCTGTAGGCAGGCCAGTATGCCCAGGCAGCCCGTCAGCAGATTCAGCAGTGTCAGTGAATTGGGAATGTGTTTTTTCATATCAGAATTTACGCAAAGCTATGCTTTTTTATCTTCGTGTTTGTATAGCTTGTCCAGAAAATCCACCACCATATCGTTCAATGAGCCGCTGCCCGACAGTTCGCTCATCATACCGTACATGGCGGCCTTGCGCTTGCCTTCCGGATTGCTGCTGCCAGAAAAACGCTGTGTCAGATTGGTGAACTGCTGCTCATTCAGGATTTTTTTCAGTCCTTTTACCGCGCCAATCTGAAGGTTGTTTTTCAGATGTAACAAAGAAAAACGCTTCGCTTTCTGCACCGCCGTTTTCAGGTCGCGGATAAAGGATTCGCCTTTGCCCACATGGATGTAATTCAACACGATGTGGAGGCTCGATGGCAGCTGCTGCCGGTTGATGGTCCAGCCCAGTTCGCCCAGTTCATCGGCCACCTCATACATATCCAGCGTGTCGGAGGTGATGGCAAACAAGGTCGCGATGGGTTGTCCCAGTATCTTTAATTCGGGAATCTCTTCGCGGATAATTCTTTTGATGTAGACCGTTTCTTCATACGTCTCCTTGGCCATGCGCAGATAGCCGTCCATGCCGATGTGGTTGAGTGCTGTCCATGCCGCCGCGATAGGTCCGCCGCCGCGGGTGCCCATGAAGGATGGGGAACCGTAGATGCCGCCACTCCAGTCGGTTTTGACATAAAACTGTCCTTTGCGCAAATCCGGATTTTTGTAAAGCACCACCGAAGCGCCTTTGGCCGCGTAGCCGTATTTGTGGAGGTCCGCCGACATGGAAGTGACGCCGTCCACCGAGAAATCGAAAGGTGGAATATCCACGCTGTTCATTTTCAGGAAAGGCAGGATAAAGCCGCCCACGCAGGCATCCACGTGCATCAGGCAGTGGTGACTTTTCGCGATTTTCGCCATTTCCTCAATCGGGTCTATCATGCCCTGCGGATAGGATGGCGCGGAACCGACAATCAGCACGGTGTCCGCAGTGATATTCTTTTTCAGGTCTTCGAGGTCCACCTGAAAGTTCGCGTCCACTTTGATCAGTTTGTAGTTGAGTTCGATGGTGTCCGCCGCTTTGCAGAAAGCCGGATGCGCCGTCACCGGCAGCAACATCAGCGGATTGCGACTGCGTTTGTGTTTTTTAGCCCATTCCTTCGCGGCTTTTACCGCCATGAAGATACTCTCTGTGCCACCGGAAGTCATTGTACCGCTCACCTGTTCGTCGCCGTGCAGCAGGTTGGCCGCGATGCGCACCACGTCATTTTCCATTTGTTTCAGACTCGGGAAAACGGCGGGATTCAGTGCATTGGTGGCCGAAAAATCCATATAGGCTTTCTTGATGACAGCATAGTAGGCATCGCCGGGATAGTAGACATATCCGAAGAACTTTCCTTCTTTCCAGTTCATATCGTCTGTTGTCAGTTCCCGGAGGCGCTGATGTATGGCTTCTTCGGAGAGACCGTTTTCCGGTAAATGAGTAGTCGGTGACATGGTGCTTGGCATTTATAGTTTTATCGGGAATTTACCCGTTACAAAATAATTGTATTTCGCAAGTATTACAAGTATCTGCCCGAAATGTTTTGGAAATGGGAGATGAGGCGGAGTGGAAATAACAACTGCTGAATGCTGGATTGTGGTATTTCAGAATTATGATTTAATATTCTAAGTATTCTACAATTCTCTAATTTTCCAATTCCCCATTCAGCCATTGTCAGCCATTGCTACATTTGTCCGGTCAGTATTTTGTAATCTTCCGGAATTGGTACACCGTTAAAGTGATTGGTCAGTCCGTATAAAATGAAGGCGGTAAGGCCGATGCCCACGCCCAGTAGGACAGCGGATTGTGCTGCCGGTGAAATACCAAGGATATGGTGCCGCATTTTTTTGTGATGAATGGCTGCTATATGTCCGAAAAAACTGAGAATGGCAAGACTGTAATATGGAATAAAAAACAGACTCAGCGGGAAGGTATTCAGTCCTGCCACACCGAAGTAGAAGTTGGTATCCAGGTGGAGCAGGAAGCGACCTGCCATCACCGCACTGATGTGGAAGATGAAAAATACAGCCAGATAAGCACCCGACCAAACATGCAGTTTTTCATACAATCCGGTGGCTGTTTTGCGGTGTAAACGGAACAGCTTCCAGCCCGATATAATCTGTAGCAGTACGGCCGCGAGCAGGATGGATTCCGCGAAGATATTCCGGTAAAATACGCGCAGCGTATCCATTCGTGCAATGTGTGCATCTGCGCCATCAATACTGCCCACATGATTCCATAAGTGCAATCCCACGAAAATGCTGATGATGACTCCGGAAAGATAATGTAGTCTTCTGTTCATAGTGCATGGATTATACCTGTGAATTTATACAAAAATATGATGACTTGTAGTCTATTTGAAGCAGTTAAAATGCAGGAATGTGACAGGTTGTCCTCGTCTGCCGCATTGCACTAAGTAGAACATTAGCCGCAACGGCATCGAAACCGGAATATTGGATTAAATTTAGGCATGATTTGGGAAGTAAATCACACGCCCGCTCCTATATGATTTGGAAAACAAATTCTTTTTCAGTAGATTTATACAGCGAGAAAGTATTTAATCAGAAGATGGATTTCATACATAATATACCGGCAAGAGCAGGTATGTGTAATTTACCGGAAGCATATAAATATTCGTGAGCAGGGCATTAATTATTGAATATAAGCGAATGGGATTTTATTGCTGGTTATGATGAATAGGGCTTTTGCAAGATATTTGGCTTGGAGGTCGCAAGGTGATAACACCTTGCGAGGGCGAGGAGTGGAACAACTTATAGGTATTTATACGATCCTTTACATAGTGGAGTTATTATTGACATGAAACATTTCTTAAACTCTATTATTTATCCACAAGAATTTGGTAATGCAAAAGAAACCTGGCAACGGCTTAAAGGCAAGAAAGATTCTGCATACAATCCACAAGATTATTATTCCAATAATTTAGGAAATCAGTTTTTAGAATTTTATAATAATAATTGCGATACTCGTTGCAATGCAACCTATATGTTTA
>JADLAH010000032.1 GCA_020848315.1 Chitinophagales bacterium
ATAAATTCCTGAAAATCAATTTTGTTATCCGCATGTGCGCCACCGTTCAGGATGTTCATCAGCGGAATCGGCAAGGTGCGTGCATTCGTGCCGCCCACATAGCGATACAATGGCAATCTTGCCGCCTGCGCACCGGCCTTGGCCGCCGCCATTGATACCGCCAGAATGGCGTTTGCACCCAGTTTCTTTTTGTTGTCAGTGCCGTCCAGCGCCAGTAATATCGCGTCAATCTCGCGCTGATTCATCACATGCTCGCCTACCAGTGCTTCCGCGATGCGGGTATTCACATTGGCCACGGCTTTCAGTACGCCTTTGCCCATATAGGCTTTGCCGCCATCGCGCAGCTCCACCGCCTCGTGCGTGCCGGTAGATGCTCCGGAAGGAACTGCGGCACGGCCGATGATGCCATCTTCGGTGATTACGTCTGCCTCCACGGTTGGATTGCCGCGGGAATCTAAAATTTGTCTCGCATGTACGGATACGATGTAGCTCATATTTGTAGTTTATGTTTTATCCTGAGTCTGCGACTCACAGATGGTGAATAATCTGATTTTTCAGGAACCTGCTCCTTCCTTCACTGCACCGATGCTACAGGCCCGAGATATACTCTCGTTTCGTAGGCAAATGTAATCAATCCATTTTTATTGAACGCATGATAAATATCAGCAAGGGCATCCAGCAATTGTGGATAATTCGGATGCTGTTCATTCGGCATGTAGGAAGAGGATACCACTCTGCCGATGAGTCCCTGCAAATCGAATTGCTGTTCGTAGTGCAATACAAATTTCCGGAATTTTCCAGGCGCATAAAAAGTGGCTATCTGCTCATCCGTGATATTGCGGTGCGTGACCTGCTGATAATCGATGGAGAACTGGTCTATAATCTGACTGTAACCTTCCTGAAACGGATCGTCGGGTTTGCGGTCATTCCAGATTAATATCAGCTGCGCCTCCGGCTTTGCGATACGGCTGAATTCGCGTTTGGTGGCTTCCTTGTCAAACCAGTGAAAAGCCTGCGCGCAGACAATCACATCCACGCTCTTATCCGGCAGTCCGGTAGCTTCTGAGCTGCCATGCAGACTTCTGAAGGCCGGATATTCCCGCAAAAACCCTTCCGCGGCCTTGCGCATCGGCTCATTCGGCTCCACGCCATAAACGACATTCCCGTTATCCAGAAACAGTTTGGCGGAAAATCCCGTGCCACTGCCGATGTCGGCCACCACCTGTTCCGGCTGCAAACCGGCTTCGCGCTGCAACAAAGGAATCAGTTGCTCCGGATAGCCGGGACGATATTTGAAGTAATTTTCTACACGGTCGGAAAACCGCTGTTTAGCATCTGACATACAGATTTTTTATAAAATTAAACAAAAATATGCAATCCGGAAAAACGGGCGTTTATTGACCATTTCTTGATACAAAACAGATGGATTTCTTTTATTTTCTGCGTATTTTTGGAGTAAAGTAACTGAATATGTATTCAAACATAAAATTAAAAAGAGATGTATACAGCTCGGAAGAGCATCTGATGCTGCAGAAAATGACGCAGCAGTTCATCGAAAAAGAAATCACGCCTTACCACGCACAGTGGGAAGAGGATGGCATGGTGAGCCGCGAAGTGTGGCTGAAAGCCGGCGAAACCGGTTTGTTGTGTCTGGATGTGCCGAGCGAATACGGCGGCGCGGGACTCGATTTTTCTTTTTGCGCACTGATTACGGAAGAAATCTCCAAAGCAGGTTATACCGGTCCGGGATTCTTCCTGCATTCTGATATCGTAGCGCCTTATATTGTTGACTATGGCACGGAAGCGCAGAAGCACGAGTGGTTGCCGAAAATGGTCAGCGGCGAAGCCATTACCGCTATCGGTATGACAGAGCCAAGCTGCGGCAGCGACCTGCAGGCGCTGAAAACAACGGCGGAAGACAAAGGCGATTACTATCTGCTGAACGGCCAGAAAACATTTATCACCAACGGCTACATGAGCGACATGGCCATTATCGCGGCACGCACCATCATCGATGGTAAATTCTGCGGTATCAGTTTGTTTATCGTGGAGGCTACCCGCGAAGGATTCTCCAAAGGAAAACCTTTCAAAAAAGTGGGTATGAAAGCGCAGGATACCTGTGAGCTGTTCTTCGACAACGTGCAGATTCCGAAAGACAACCTGCTCGGCGAAGTGGGCAAAGGCTTCATCTATATGATGCAGAAGCTGGGCAGAGAGCGTTTGTCTGTGGCCCTGATGGCTGTAGGCGGCGCGGAAGGTGCACTGGAAAACACGATTGATTATACGACTTCCAGAACGGCATTCAAACAGCCGGTGGCGGCATTCCAGAATACACAATTCAAACTGGCGGAACTCGCTACTAAACTGCAAATCCACCAGACTTTCGTGGATCGTTGTGTGGAATTGTATGTGAAAGGCGAACTGACCGCGGAGACTGCTTCTATGGCGAAATATTCCTGCACAGATGCGCATCAGGATATTGTGGATGAGTGCATGCAGCTGCACGGCGGATATGGCTATATGTGGGAATACTTCATCGGTCGCGCGTATGCGGACAACCGCGTAGCGCGTATCTATGCAGGCACCAATGAAATCATGAAATTGCTGATTGCGCGCGGACTGCTGAAAGAACTGCACGAACAGCAAAAACAACAGAAGGCAGCGGCGAAAGCGGTGGCTAACTAAAATGTTTCTTTGAGATAAAGATTAAACGGGGCTGATAAATCAGCCCCATTTTTATTTCGTGATAATAGTATTTCTAATGAGGATATGACACTTCGTACCTTAGTATGACAAAGTAAACACGGTGCTTTCAGATGAACAGATTATAATATTGAGCGACAGCAAAACATTTCAGCTTACTCACAAATAAATCTCTCCGCCTTTCTCTACAAACTCTTTGGCTTTTTCCTGCATGCCTTTTTCAGCTTCTTCCTTGGCGGCATAGTCGCGTACTTCCTGCGTGATTTTCATACTACAGAAATGCGGTCCGCACATGGAACAGAAATGCGCTACTTTCGCGCCGTCTGCCGGTAAGGTTTCATCGTGGAATTCCAGCGCTTTCTCAGGATCTAAACTCAGGTTAAACTGATCCTGCCAACGGAATTCAAAACGCGCTTTACTCAAGGCATTGTCTCTATATTGCGCGCCCGGATGTCCTTTCGCCAGATCGGCTGCATGCGCGGCTAATTTGTAGGTAATCACACCGGTGCGTACGTCTTCTTTGTTCGGCAAACCCAGGTGTTCTTTCGGCGTCACGTAGCACAACATCGCGCAGCCGTACCAGCCAATCATCGCCGCACCAATCGCGGAGGTGATGTGGTCGTAGCCCGGCGCAATATCGGTCGTCAGCGGCCCCAGCGTGTAGAACGGCGCTTCGTGGCATTCCTTCAATTGCTTGTCCATGTTTTCTTTAATCAGGTGCATCGGTACGTGTCCCGGCCCTTCAATCATCACCTGCACATCGTGTTTCCACGCGATTTTTGTGAGTTCACCCAGCGTTTCCAACTCCGCAAATTGCGCCGCATCATTGGCATCTGCAATAGAACCCGGACGCAGTCCATCACCCAACGAAAACGCCACATCGTAGCGCTTCATGATTTCGCAGATTTCTTCAAAATGCGTGTAGAGGA
>JADLAH010000033.1 GCA_020848315.1 Chitinophagales bacterium
TATTTTCTTATTTCTTACAAATTATATACTAAAATTTCCGCGAAAAAAATCTTAACATATCATTCAACCTCGTTTTACCCGATATCAGGGAATAGTCCTTATTTTTGCGCAAAATCATCCCCGTGAAAAAAATTAAAGCTGCCCTTATTTCCGTCTACTACAAAGACGGCCTCGATGTGCTGGTGCATTCCCTTGCTAAACAAGGTGTTACCTTCTATTCCACCGGTGGTACCCAGGCTTTCATCGAGCAGTTGGGCTATCCCGTGGTGCCGGTAGAAGAACTCACTTCCTATCCGAGTATCCTGGGAGGTCGCGTGAAAACCCTGCACCCGAAGGTGTTCGGCGGCATCCTCGCACGCCGCGAAAATGCGGACGACCTCGCGCAGCTCAAACAATACGACATCCCGGAAATCGACCTCGTGGTCGTCGACCTCTATCCGTTCGAGGAAACGGTGAAACAATATACCTCTCTCTTTGCCGGCGAGATGACCTCCGAAATCATCGAGAAAATCGACATCGGCGGCATTTCCCTGATACGCGCGGCCGCCAAGAATTTCAGCGATACCGTCATCGTATCCCAGAAATCGCAGTACGCCGTGCTGGCGCAATACCTCGATGAAAACGACGGACAGACCTCCCTCGAGTTCCGTCAGGAGTTCGCCAAACAGGCTTTCGGCGTCAGCTCGCACTACGACACGCTGATTCACCGCTATTTCGCGTCGCAGCAGCCTTACGAGGCGTTCAAGGAAAGCTACCTCGCGGGAGAGGCCCTGCGCTACGGCGAAAATCCACATCAGAAAGGCTATTTCTACGGCGATATCAACGAAGTATTCGATATCCTGAACGGCAAGCAGCTGTCGTACAACAACCTCGTCGACATCGACGCGGCGGTACACCTGATGGCCGAGTTCAGCGAGCCGACATTCGCCGTGCTCAAACATACCAACGCCTGTGGCGTAGCGAGTCGCCCTGCCGTGGTGGACGCGTGGAAAGCCGCGCTGGCAGCCGATCCGGTGTCCGCGTTCGGCGGTGTGCTCATCACCAACGCCACTTTGGATGTGGCCACGGCGAATGAGATTGACAAGCTCTTTTTTGAGGTGCTGATCGCGCCTGCATTTGAGCCGGAAGCCCTGCAAATACTGATGAAGAAGAAAAACAGAATCCTGTTGCAGCAAAAGCTGTTCAGCTTCCCGGCGAAGCAGTTCAAGTCGCTGCTGAACGGCGTCATCGCGCAGGATTTTGACAAAAAAATAGAAACGGCGGAAGAACTGAGAACGGTGACGAAAATCGCGCCGACTGCCGAACAAACCGCCGATTTGCTGTTTGCGAATAAAGTGGCTAAACACCTGAAATCCAATACGATTGCACTGGTGAAAGACGGACAGCTGCTGAGCATGGGCTGCGGACAGACATCCCGGGTGGATGCGCTGCAGCAGGCGATTCACAAGGCGCGTTCCTTCGGCTTCGACCTGCAGGGCGCGGTGATGGCCAGCGACGCGTTTTTCCCGTTCCCGGATTGCGTCGAAATAGCCGATAAAGCGGGCATCCGCGCGGTGGTTCATCCGGGTGGCAGCATCAAGGATCAGGATTCCATCGACTACTGCGATGCGCACGGCATGGCGATGGTGCTGACCGGCATCCGCCACTTCAAACATTAAGTCCAAAAAATCAGGATAAAATAGCCGGAATAGCTGTAAAACAAGCTGTTCCGGCTTTGTTTTTTCCGTGCAGCGCGGGTCGTTATTTCTGACGTAAAAATTCTCCTGAAATTAATTTCCGCTGCGGTTGTAAGTTCTCATTTTTAAACCGTATTTTTACCCTTTAAAATTGTTTACGTTTAAGATACATATATGGGATTATTTAGTTTTCTGAATAAAGAGATTGCGATAGACCTCGGCACAGCGAATACGCTGATTATTTACAAGGACCAGGTTGTAGTGGATGAGCCGTCGATTGTTGCGATTGACAAGAAAACCAATCAGGTCATTGCCGTGGGCAAGAAGGCCATGATGATGCATGAAAAAACACACGCGAATATAGAAACCATCCGTCCATTGAAAGACGGGGTGATTGCGGATTTTACCGCGGCGGAAGCGATGATACGTGGATTGATTTCCATGATCAGCGACACAAGCCGTTGGTTCCGTCCGTCCCTCACGATGGTGATTTGCATTCCGTCCGGTATCACGGAGGTGGAGAAGCGCGCGGTGGTGGAATCCGCCGAGCGCGCCAACGCGCGGGAGCGCTACCTGATTCATGAGCCGATGGCGGCCGCATTGGGTATAGGCCTCGACGTGGAAATGCCGGAAGGTCACATGATTATCGATATCGGCGGCGGTACTACCGAGATTGCCGTTATCGCCTTGTCCGGTATCGTTACGGATCAGTCCATCCGCGTCGCGGGGGACGAGTTCACCCTCGATATCGTGGAATACGTGAAAAGACAACACAATATCCTGATCGGCGAGCGTACTGCCGAACAGGTGAAAATACATGTCGGTTCTGCGTTGCAGGATCTGGAAACACCGCCGGAAGATTATCCGGTGCATGGCCGCGACTTGCTGACGGGGATTCCTAAGCAGGTGACGGTATCCTATTCCGAAATCGCGGGCTGTCTGGATAAGTCCATTTCCAAAATCGAAGAAGCGATCATGAAGGCGCTGGAGTCCACGCCGCCGGAATTAGCTTCCGATATCTACCGAAAAGGCCTTTACCTCACCGGCGGCGGCGCATTGCTGCGCGGTCTCGACAAGCGTATCGCCATGAAAACAAAACTGCCGGTTCGCGTAGCTGACGATCCGCTTCGTGCGGTGGTGAGAGGAACGGGTATCGCACTGAAAAACAGAGACCGTTTCACCTTCTTGATGAGCTAATACATGCGTGGGATATATTATCTGTTATCGCGTTATTATGTACTGATTATTTTCGTGCTGCTGGAGGCATTTGCCCTTCAGCTGGTGTATCAGTCGCACAAATACCAGGAAGTCAAGTTTGTGAATACTTCCAATGCCATTTCCGGCCGGCTGCTGGGATATGTCAACAGTTTTTATACTTTTATCAATCTGGGTAAAAACAATCAGGCGCTCGTAGAGGAAAACGCGCGACTACGACAACAGTTGGCGTACCAGCCCGGGTATCCCGGTATGGACAGCCTGCTGCCGGGGCAGTCGGAGACGTACCGCTACACCTATATTCCGGCGAGGATAGTGAATAACAGCATCAACAAAAACGTGAATTACATTACCCTGGATAAAGGTGCCAAAGACGGCATCGTGAAAGGATTGGGTGTCATCAGCAGCAACGGCGTCGTCGGCGTGATTACGAATGTGTCGGATGATTTCTCGTTGCTGATGTCGGTGATCAGTATCAAATCGCTGGTGGGTGTTCGCCATAAAAATACCAACGCGCTCGGCAACCTGAAATGGGATGGCAGAAATCCATTTGTATTACAAGTGGAAAATATGAGTAAAACACTGCCGATTAAAAAGAACGATACCATCGTGACGGCGGGCTTTTCTTCCATCTTTCCGCCGGATATCGTGGTGGCGAAAGTGCTGACTGTGAAGCCGGAGGAAAGCACCAGCTTTTATGAGATGGATGTTATGCTGACGAATAATATCGCGACGCTCAGTCACGTGTATATTGTGAAAAATAAGAAAAAGAACCAGGTGGATTCACTGCAAATGCTCATGTCCAATGAATAACAAGTTTATATTCATCAACGCTGTCCGTTTTGTATTGCTCATTGCATTACAGGTATTGCTGTTGAATGAATTACCGCTGGGCAGGGCATATATCATGGTGTATCCGCTGGCCATCCTGTTGCTGCCCGTGGTGACACCGCGCTGGATTGTATTGCTGCTGGCCTTCTTCACCGGCTTGCTGGTGGATGGTTTCAGTAATGGCGGTGGTTTGCACACAGCCTCAATCACGGCACTCGGCTATACCCGCAGTTATATCCTGGATACATTTCAGCCGCGCTCCGGCTGGGACAAGATGGCGGTGCCGAATCTGTCACATCAGGGTTATACCTGGTTTTTCTATTATACTTTAATAGGATTTTCCCTGCACCATATTTTGTATTTTGTGCTGGAGGTATTTTCCTTCGCCAATTTCTTCTCCACCATCATGAAAACGACGCTGAGTTTGTTCAGTTCCCTGCTGGTGGTGTGGATGCTGAGCGCATTTTTCAAACGAAAAATCAGAGACTAATTTAATTTATGCAACGTGGCAATGAAAGCGGCATACTGGAAAAAGCAATCTATATTGCTGCATTAATTCTTATTGTCAAGTTGTTCTTCCTGCAGGTGTTGACGCCCGAATACAAACTCAAGGCGCACGACAACGTGGTGAAGAAAGTGACTATTTATCCGTCCCGCGGATTGATTCTCGACAGAAACGGCGAGGTGATGGTGTACAACGACGCGGTGTATGATATCCTGGTGCAATGGAATATTACCAAAGACCTCGACACGCTGCGCCTTTGTGAGCTGCTGAATACCAATGTGGAATTTGTACGGCTGAAACTCGATGAAATCAAGCGTACCACACCGAATAAACCAACGCCGTTTATCAAGCTGCTCGACGGTCCGACCTTCGCCCGTTTTCAGGAACACCTGTTCGAGTTTCCGTCCTTTTCCGTGCAGACCCGTACGGTGCGCAGATATCCGTTTCAGAGTGGCGCGGCCGTGTTGGGCTATCTGAGTGAGGTGACGGAAAATAATATCAAACAGTCTTCCGGCTACTACGAACTGGGCGATTATATGGGCACTACCGGACTGGAGCGTTACTACGATAGTTTGCTGCGCGGAGAGAAAGGGTACACCTATCAGGTGGTGGATGTGAAAAATACCTACAAGGGAAAATACAAAGACGGCGAAGAAGATAAAACACCGATTGCAGGCTGGGATATGGTCACCGGACTGGACGCGGAGCTGCAGGCCTACGGGGAAAAACTGATGCAGGGGAAAGTTGGCGGTATCGTGGCCATCGAGCCATCCACCGGACAAATTCTGGCATACGTGAGCAGTCCGAGCTTCGACCCGAACTTACTGACGAGTCGTTATCGTCGTCACAACTTCAATGTGCTCTTCAAGGATTACTACAAACCTTTACTGAACCGCCCGATTCAGGCGATGTATCCGCCGGGTTCCACCTTCAAAGCTGCCGCCGCATTGGTGACATTGCAACAAGGCGTGCATGACGAGAAATGGTATTGGTTTTGTCCCGGTGGCTATCGCATCGGGCGCCATGTCGTGAACTGCCACGGTTCACATGCCGTGCCGGATGTGCAGACGGCATTGCAGTATTCCTGTAATTCCTATTTCTGTAAGATCTACAACGATTTCATCATGGATTCCACGTTTGCCAATCCGGCGGCAGGCTATCAGAAATGGTGGGATATGATGAATATATTCGGCTACGGACATACGCTCGGCATCGACCTGAAAGGAGAGAAGAAAGGCAACCTGCCGACAGTGAAATATTACAACAAAGTATTTGGTGAAAACAAGTGGCGCGCCGCGACTATTATTTCCAATTCCATCGGACAGGGTGAGGTGCTGGCCACGCCGCTGCAGATTGCCAATGCGATGGCTATTATTGCCAATCACGGTTATTACATAACGCCGAAAATTGTGAAATATCTGGTGAAGGATAACCAATACCGCAAGCCCGTGGTGATGCGCCACGAAACCGGCATAGATACCATGTATTTCAGAATGGTGGCCGATGGTCTGGAGAAGGTGGTGCTCGCCGGTACGGCCCGCATCGCGCAGATTCCCGATATTTCTTTCTGCGGAAAAACCGGAACGGCACAGAACCCGCACGGAAAAGACCACTCCATTTTTTCCGGATTTGCACCGAAGGTGAATCCTAAAATCGCGATTGCTGTCTTTGTCGAAAATGCGGGCTTCGGAGCTACCTATGCCGCGCCGATAGCCTCGCTGATGGTGGAGAAATACCTGAATGACACCATCGCGAAAAAGAGAATTCCGTTGCAGGAGCGCATGATAAACGCGAAGCTGATGAAGTCGGAAATGGAACTCAATTCAGAACAGCTGATAAAACAGCGAAAACTGGATTCTTTGCAGAAAGCCAAAGCACTGAAAGATTCTCTGGAAAAAGCGAAAATTAAAAAGGATACTATTTCCAAATCCGCTCCCAAACCGAAACAACCGTAATGAATTATAAGAAGAGAGCATACGATCCGATTGACAGCACTGTCCTGTTTTGTTACCTTTTTCTGGTCATATTGGGCATCATGTCTATTTTCGCGTCCGAATACAACGGCGTACTGAGTTCTTCGTTTTTCAGTTTTAAACACAGTTATATCAAACAGGCGTTGTGGGCTTGTGTATCCGGTTTGATGTTTTTCACCATACTCGGTTTTGACCGCAGGCTGCTACAGTTTATTTCCTATCCGATGTATGTTTTGGTGGTATTCTTGTTGCTGATGGTATTGCTGGTCGGGGAAACCACCAAAGGGCAGCAGAACTGGATCAATCTCGGGGCTTTCAAATTACAGCCTTCCGAATTCGCGAAGTTCGGAACCGCGATGGCGCTGGCCAAATACTTTGACACCCCGGGCATGCGATTCGTCACTCGTCGTGAGCATATGATTGTATATGCCATCATCGGGTTGCCGCTTTTGCTGGTTGCCGCCCAGGGCGATGCGGGTTCCTGTCTCGTGTTTGCCGCATTTATTTTTGTGCTCAACCGCGAGGGGTTGTCAGATTTGTATATCTATCTGGGGTTGTTTATCGTCGTGATTTCTGTGCTGGCGCTTATCATCAACCCGTATATCATAGTCGGAATTTCTATCTTGTTTTTCCTGTTACTGATATACTGGAACTGGATGAACAAACAGCTCGTGAAAATACTGGCGGTCATCATGATTGGTACCTGCTTTTATGCGACTTCCGTAAGTTATGTGTTTAATAACGTTCTCGCAAAACATCAGCGGGACCGTATTAATGTAATTCTGGGTAAGGAACTGACCAAAGAAGCCAAACGCGGAATCGCTTATAATCTAAATCAATCCAAGATTGCGATCGGTTCCGGTGGAATCCTGGGGAAAGGTTATCTGCAGGGTACGCAGACGCGCTATAATTATGTGCCGGAGACGAGCACCGACTTTATTTTCTCCGCGGTCGGAGAAGAATGGGGATTCGTGGGGTCCGTCATCCTTATTATTGTCTATGTCGTCATGCTGCAGCGGCTGCTGCTGCTCGCCAACCGGCAGACGAGTCCCTACGGGCGGGTCTATACTTATGCCGTCGTCGCCATTATCTTTACACACGTCGTCATCAATATCGGGATGACCATCGGATTGCTGCCGGTGATTGGTATTCCGCTGCCGCTGCTCAGCTACGGCGGTTCTTCCCTTATTTCATTTACATTCATGATTGCTACCGCGCTCAAACTCGACAGCGAACGACAGATGTCGATGCGTTAATTTCCCCTGATGAATTAAAATTTATGTCACTGCTATTGCGGAAGTCAGAAAATGGGATTATATTTGACGTATGTTTACGACATACGAATTAACAAGCCGAATTTATGTACGCTAAAACTGCCGACTTTTCTGCTTCGCAGCAGGAACTGGCAAAATTTGCCAAACTGCTTTCGCATCCCGCCCGCATTGCTATTCTGGAGTATCTTGCGAAGGAAGATCGTTGTATTTCCGGAGATATTTCCGGGGAATTGCCGTTGAGTCGCACCACCGTATCGCAGCACCTGAAAGAGTTGAAGGATGCAGGCCTCATCAAGGGGGAAATTGAAGGGCAGACGGTTTGTTATTGTATTGAAGCTAAAACATACCGCCGCATGCAGCAGCTCTTTGAGCGGTATTTCCGGAAAATGACGGAATACCATGCCGGCAAATGTTGTTAATCCTGAAAAAATAATCTTATGAAACTATCTGAAATTAAAGCACTGCTGAATACGGTAGCATCCGTTGATTTCCGACTGCCGGATGGCAGTTTTGTTCCCGAACATTTTCACGTCACGGAAGTAGGCGTGGTAACCAAGCATTTCATAGACTGTGGCGGCACAGTGCGAAATGAAAAAGTAGCCAATTTCCAGTTGTGGAGCGCCAATGATTATGAACATCGGCTGAAGCCTCAGAAATTGCAGCATATCATTGCCCTTTCAGAGAAAGTGTTGGGCATGGAAGATCTGGATATTGAAGTGGAATATCAGTCGGATACAATCGGTAAATACGGACTGGATTTTGACGGTAAAAGTTTCGTGCTGCAGGCCAAACAGACCGATTGTCTGGCGCAGGATAAATGCGGTATACCACAGGAAAAACCCAAAGTAAAATTAAGTGATTTGACATCATCGAATGCAACAGCCTGCTGTACGCCGGGCGGTGGTTGCTGCTAAACAAACAGCATGGAACAAGTATTAAAGGAAAAGAAAGCCGGACTCAGTTTTTTTGAAAAATATCTGGCAGGTTGGATTGTGCTGTGTATGGCAGCCGGTATTGCTATCTCTAAAGTTATGCCGGGTGTGGCAACAGCCATCAATGCCGCGCAGGTGGGAGGTATTTCTGTGCCGATAGGGATTTGTTTGTTTATGATGATGTATCCGGCGGTACTGAATCTGCAACTGGATGAACTGAAGAAGTTGACCAGGAATCCCAAGCCGATATTGCTGACGTTGGCGGCTAACTGGATTTTTGCGCCAATAATAGGACTCGTCATGGCCAACCTTTTTCTGGACGGACATCCCGAGCTGAAAGTGGCCATCATTCTGCTGAGTGCAAGTCCGTGTACCGCTATGGTGTTGGTATGGGGCGCCATGGCAGAAGGTAATCAGGAGCAAAATGTGGTGAATACAGGCATTAATACGATTACTATTATGTTTTTGTACGCTCCGCTGGTCGCATTGATGACCGGTTTGCAGGATATCCCCATCGACAGGATGGGACTCGCCATTTCCGTACTTGTATTTATCGGCCTGCCGATTGTGCTGGGATTGATTTCCCGCAAATACATCACGGCGGTGAAGGGACAGCAATGGTTTGTGGAAGTGTACAGACCTTTTGTCGGCAAACTTGCTATTGTGGCTTTGCTGATTACGCTGGTGGTGTTGTTTGCATTAAACGGAAATACGCTTTTGCTGAATCCGGAATATCTGCTGCTGGTATCTGTGCCATTGCTGCTGGGCTTTGCAATTATCCTGGTGATTAATATTCTGCTCACCAAGTTGTTCAGACTGCAATATAAGGAAGCCATCATTACCGTTATCATCGGTTCCTCCAGCCACTTTGAGATTGCCATCGCTACTGCTATTGCCGCATACGGCGTAGGTTCTGTTGCAGCGTTGGGAACTACGATGGGGCTATTCTGGGAAATTCCCATTATGTTGAGTATTGTCTACCTGGGAAAATATCTGCGCGACAAAAATTTCTGGAAATAAATCTGATATGAAAAATATTCTTGTATTGTGTACAGGCAACAGCTGCCGCAGTCAGATGGCA
>JADLAH010000034.1 GCA_020848315.1 Chitinophagales bacterium
TAATCGTGCTGCACCCTCGCGAACTCAAAGAAAACGGCAAACGCGCCTACAATGTAGTGGGTTACATTCACGTGAACCGTTTTGATGTGTATCATGAGGAGGAGCGTTTTGACGGATACTACTATAACATGCTGCGCATCAGTGAGCGGGTAGAGAACAATAAAAAAATCTATCGCCGTAAGAAAATCTTCACGCTGATGTTCAGTATTATGCACAGTATCGTAGGTGTGGAGAAAAATATCGCCTTCACTTATGGCGCGATGGGCAAGGAAAATCAGGCTATCAATGAAGCGCTGGATTTGAATACCCGTTTGTACGAAAAGCATTATGAAAAATGGTCGTTTACCAATAATACACAGGTGAATAAAGTGTTTGGTAGTAAAGATGCTTTTAAAAAGTGCATAGATATATCGGAAGATACAGAAAAACTAAAACAGTATTATCAGAAATTGAAGGCGCAGAAAGAGCATTACGCTTTTTATCATATCCACAGTGAGCAGGAATTTCTGGATACTATCAAAAAAATACTGTCGTATTCCGCTTCTTCCCGCGTATATATGGTGCCGGATGAGAAAGGCGAAATGGATGCGGTCTGCTTCGCTATCAACTGGGGCGAATATTTCGCCTTCCAGCTGGAGAATCCGAGAGGCTTGTTTAAGATGCTCGCCAATATGAAACTGACGGATAATATCCTCTATCCGATTATGATTGTAGGTTCCCCGAAGCATGTAGATACATTGCTGCGCGGCATCGCGTCTCACTACAATAAAAACTATAAGTGTAGAGTTACTAATCTCAATTCTTACAAGGGCGATCCATATCATCAGACTAAAAAAAGTCTGCTGAAAGACGATTATCTGTTCCTGATTATCTGTAATGATATCGAGAAACTGAATGCCATGAAAGAACGTTCCAAAGGACAGGATGGCAATGTGAAGTTGTTCATTGATATTCCTTTGCTGTAAGTCGTGCGGTTGTTTGTATAAATTCTCAGGTGTATGAGAGGGATTTCTTTTATTATGCTTATTTTTAGGCAAAAGAATTTACCATGTCCCTGTTATGGCAACCTTCTGCAGACTTTATTGCGCAATCCAACCTGAAAAAGTTCCAAACTTACGCAGAAGCCACCTATGCCCGTTCTTTTTCTGATTACGATGCTCTCTGGCAATGGTCGGTGGAGCAGCCTGCACAATTCTGGCAGTCGGTAGCTGATTTTTTTCAGTTGCAATTCCATTCTCCGGCTTCACAAGTACTCCGTCCGAATCCGGATGGAATGATAGGAACACAATGGTTTCCCGGTGCTACCCTGAATTATGCGCAACATGTTTTTCGCCATAAGAACAATACGCATCCCGCCATTATATTTCAGTCGGAAGTCCAGCCGATACAGGAAATATCGTGGAATGAACTCGAAGAAAAAGTGAAATCCGTTCAGCAATATCTGAAAAAACTGGGCGTAGAAAAGGGCGACCGCGTGGTGGGATATCTGCCGAATAATACAGAAGCCGTTATCATATTCCTGGCCGTCAACAGTCTCGGTGCTATATGGAGCTGTTGTTCTCCTGATTTTGGTACGGAAAGTGTCGTCGACCGTTTTCAGCAGATTGCACCAAAGGTGTTGTTTGCCACGGAAAGATATTACTACAATGGCAAACCTATAGATAAATCTGCCGTTGTGCAACAACTGTCGGAACAGCTGTCCACCTTGCAGCGGATAGTCGTGCTCGAGTCCGGCGCGGTGTCTGCCTTTGACCAATGGAATGATATCATCAGTCAGCAGGTGACAGGAGATTTGTCCTTCACGCCGGTGGATTTTCAGCATCCGATATGGATTCTGTATTCATCCGGTACGACCGGAAAACCTAAAGCCATCACGCACGCTACCGGCGGTAATCTGATAGAACATTACAAGGCGCTGGCACTGCACCAGGATGTGAAACCGGGCGAACGCTATCTCTGGTATTCTACCACCGGATGGATGATGTGGAACTATGCACTTTCTTCGCTGCTCGTGGGGGCAACACTGGTAATTTATGACGGCTCTCCGGGATATCCCGATCTTACGGCGCTTTGGAAGCTGGTGCAGGACGCGAAGGTCAATCATTTTGGTGTCGGAGCAGCCTTTTACCTGAGTTGTATGAAAGAGCAACTGCAGATAGCCAAACAATTCGATTTGTCGGCACTTCGTACCCTCGGGTCAACAGGCTCACCGTTGCCGGCAGAAGGATTCCGTTATATTTACGAAGCCATCAAGAAAGAGGTGTGGCTCATATCTCTCAGCGGAGGCACCGACGTGTGCAGCGCATTTGTCGGCGGTTGCCCGTATTTGCCGGTGTATGAAGGGGAAATTCAATGCAAGATGCTCGGGTGTAAACTCGAAGCCTGGAATGATGAAGGGCAGTCCGTGGAAAATGAACTTGGCGAACTGATGCTGACGGCGCCGATGCCGAGTATGCCGGTATTTTTCTGGAATGATGACAATAATGAGCGCTACCGGCAGGCTTATTTTGAACAGGATGCAAAAGTGTGGCGCCATGGCGATTGGATCAAGATTACCGAACACAAAGGCATTATTATTTACGGCCGCAGTGACGCCACGCTCAACCGTGACGGCGTGCGCATCGGCACCGCGGAGATATACAGCGCGGTAGAAAGCCTGCCTGAAATAAAGGACAGTCTCGTGGTTTGTGTGGAACGGCAGGACGGTACTTATTTTATGCCGTTGTTTGTCGTATTAAAAGAACAGGCTGTCTGGAGTACAGCTATTCAGCAAAGTATAAAAAATCAGTTGCGCCAACAGTACTCACCGCGCCACGTGCCAGATGTAATTTTTCCGGTGCAACAAATACCTTATACCATCAGTGGGAAGAAAATGGAAATGCCCGTCAAGAAATTATTCATGGGTATGCCACTGGAGAAATGCGTTTCTCTCGATACCATGAAAAATCCTGAAAGTATGCAGGAATATGTGGCGCTCAGCAAGTCGTAAAATCAGGATTTATTTTTTCTTTTCCTGTCTTTTGTCTCTGCGTTCGAAGCGACGGATGCGGCGGCTTTGGATGAATGCCTGTTTGTGCAATTCCTCTTCTGTAAATACTTCCGGGAATACGCCCGTTGCCGTATTGCGGTCATCCGCAGGTTTGCAGAATTCTTTGGAGAGTTCCGTGAATTTCTGCTGCAACGCGTTCAGACTCCATTGGCCGAATACATTGTGCCCGGCTTCATACAATTGGAGTTGATATTCTTCGAAGGTAGTGATGTATCCGTTGTATTCATTGGAATACGGCGCGAGGATGACATAGTCGATGCCTTTGGGTTGCAATGCGTTTTCCAGTGTTTTCTTCAGCCGCCACGACGCGACAGTGGTTATTTCGAATGGGAATCCGCAGATAGCGATATTTCCGATTTTCAGGATCTGCAAGGTCAGTACTTGCGGTGTCCACGGATTATGAGAATCAAAAGCGCCTTGTTTGGCCAACTTTTTCATGTTGAGGATGGTCTCATCCACGAAACCAGGTAGTGGCAGCTTGAAAGGTTCGAAGTTGCCAAGCATTTTGCGTTCGCCGGATGCGATGCCGATGTCTTTTACCGATTGCGCGTGATTTTTTCGGGCGATGAAAGCCGCGAGATCTCCGCCTTTTTTCTGTGCTTCTTCCAGCTCTTTCAGGCGCGTTCTTTTGGCAATGCCTTTCGCGATTTTACCCAGAAATAAAGGCAGTCCGGGACCATCCATCTGCGAGCCTTCGAGGAAAGTAACACCCATGCAGGAAGGACTGGTTACACAGCCGGTCACCCCATTAGTGAAAGTTGGGTCGATGTCGATATTGCTGAAATCGACATACATGGAAATGCTGTCGATGGTTTCGTCTTTGATAGTTTCATTGGACTGATGCAGGATTTCCTTTGCTTTTTCAAATTGCAGATTGCCGTTGAATTTGGAGCTTTTTAAATCATCCGGGAAATAGCCTTCCCATTTGCCGCGCTGCACCGAAAGTTTGCCGTTGTATTTCACACGGGCAGACACGTCGCCGCAGGCACCCTGCGCGAAAGCCGCCACGTAGTGTTGGTTTTCTTCGTGCATGCTTTCCTCGAGATAGGTGGCCGCGAATCCTTTATTGTCCGAGCAAAGGCGGTTGTAATTATTCGGCAGGTTGGACGTGTGCACCGCAAACCAGTTGATGCTACCCAGCGGCTGCCCTTTTTCCGAAATGAAATGGAGCAATGTCATTTCGCGATCCACCGCGAGGTGGCGGGTTTCATGATTGTATTTAATCACTTCCGGATTCAGGTTGTAGGCATCTACTGTTCGGTTGAAGCTGACCGGAATATCGGGCGCGAAACTGCTTTTGCCGATTTGTATGCTGCCTTTCTGTTTGTTTTTTTCTGCTTCCAGAATAGACTCCACAATGCCCTGCACCAATTTGTCATACACACCTTTATGAAATCCCGGCGTCGACATGTTGTAGATGACATGATAGGATAAACCACTCGGGCCGCAATGTGTATGCTGCGCCGACAGCAGCAGATTGCCTGCGTGATAGCCCAGTTCGGGATGGTGCTGCTGCAGCATATCTAGTACGCCTTTTTTCAGGGAGGGTGTGATAAAACCAAGTTCGCAGTTGACAAAACAAGCTTTTTCGCTGCCGTCCGACTGTTCAAAAATAAAAGCCCGCGCATATAATGGTGTGTCGATGGCCGACATATGATGTTGTGGTAATCCGTATCCTAATAATCCGATGCCTTTAAAAAATGCAGTAATATCACCTTTTCCCGTTCCTATGAATAACATTTTGTAATTTTAGGGCAAAATACAAATTCATATCCAATAAAAAAATGATAGTTGTACGATTAATGGGTGGATTGGGCAACCAATTGTTTCAATATGCCGCAGGCAGACA
>JADLAH010000035.1 GCA_020848315.1 Chitinophagales bacterium
GTGAGTCGCAGACTCAGGATAAAACATAAACTACAAATATGAGCTACATCGTATCCGTACATGCGAGACAAATTTTAGATTCCCGCGGCAATCCAACCGTGGAGGCAGACGTAATCACAGAAGATGGCATCATCGGCCGTGCCGCAGTTCCTTCCGGAGCATCTACCGGCACGCACGAGGCGGTGGAGCTGCGCGATGGCGGCAAAGCCTATATGGGCAAAGGCGTATTGAAAGCCGTGGCCAATGTGAATACGCGCATCGCGGAAGCACTGGTAGGCGAGCATGTGATGAATCAGCGCGAGATTGACGCGATATTACTGGCGTTGGACGGTACTGACAACAAAAAGAAACTGGGTGCAAACGCCATTCTGGCGGTGTCAATGGCGGCAGCCAAGGCCGGTGCGCAGGCGGCAGGATTGCCATTGTATCGCTATGTGGGCGGCACGAATGCACGCACCTTGCCGATTCCGCTGATGAACATCCTGAACGGTGGCGCACATGCGGATAACAAAATTGATTTTCAGGAATTTATGATAGTGCCGGTGGGCGCGGACACGTTCTCCGATGGTCTGAGAATGGGGGTCGAAATTTTCCACCACCTGAAAAAGGTGCTGAAAGCAAAAGGCTATTCGACCAATGTGGGCGATGAAGGTGGATTTGCTCCTGAAATAAAAAGCAACGAAGAAGCGATTGAAACCGTATTAAAAGCGATAGAAAGCGCGGGATATAAACCGGGCGATCAGGTGAAAATCGCGATGGATGCGGCGGCTTCCGAATTCTACGACGCGAAAAAGAAAAAATACATTTTCCATAAGTCAGACAACAAAGTGCTGAGCAGCGAAGAAATGGTCGACTATTGGGCAAAATGGGTGAAGAAATATCCGATAGTATCCATCGAAGATGGTCTGGCGGAAGATGATTGGAAAGGCTGGAAACTACTGACAGAAACAATTGGCAGCAAGTGTCAGTTGGTGGGAGATGATTTGTTTGTCACCAACGTAAAACGCCTGAGCGAAGGTATTAAAAACAACGTTGCGAATTCCATTCTGGTAAAAGTGAATCAGATTGGCTCCCTGACCGAAACGATTGAAGCGGTTGACCTCGCGCACAGAAACAGATATACTTCCGTGATGAGTCACCGAAGTGGCGAGACCGAAGACAGCACCATCGCGGATCTGGCGGTGGCATTGAACTGCGGACAAATTAAAACAGGTTCTGCTTCCCGCAGTGACCGTATGGCAAAATACAATCAGTTGCTGCGCATTGAAGAGGAACTGGGCGAAGAAGCTTTCTATCCGGGCAAAGGATACAGATTCTTTTAATTGACTTTAAAAGATATTTACACGGGGAATGGATAAAATCTGTTCCCCGTTTTTTTGTTTTTTGTAGTTGATTTTAACATGCGTTCAAAAAATCTTATTACTTATTACGTATTACTTGCTACTTTTACACCATGCCACTCATCGATCCATCGCTGAAAGAAAAAATACCGCCGATACTGCGCAACAAATTCCTGTGGCTGTTTGTCCTGTATTTTATTTATCTGCTTTTCATTAATCAGAATTCCCTGATTTCTCAGGTAAGACTGGCGCTGCGATTGCGCGATCTGGAAAAAGAAGAACAATATTACCGGAAGGAAATTCAGCAAGTGGAAAGCGATATGAAGGAGTTGTTTTCCGGCGTGGATGAAATGGAGAAGTTTGCCCGCGAGCACTACTGGATGAAGCGCGACAGCGAGGATGTCTACATCTTTATGGAAGAAGAAAAGTAATTTCTTATCCGCGATGCAGTGGAATATCTTGTTGGATTTCTTACCTTTAAGCATATTCTCACCGTTCAATCTGCAAGTGTATGAAACAACTGATAATCTATTCCATTCCGGCATTTTTTATCCTGATTGCCGTAGAACTGATTATTGACAAAATAAAAAAAACACATGTATACCGCCTGAACGACGCCATCAGCAATATCAACTGTGGCATTGTGCAGCAGGTGACCGGCATTCTCCTGAAGTTTTTGTCGATAGGTGTCTATATCTACATTTATGAAAATTTCCGGCTCACGACAGTTCCGCTGACCTGGTATACCTGGATACTGTTGTTCATCGGCGTGGATTTCTTTTATTATTGGTTTCATCGGCTTTCGCACGAAGTGAGTGTGTTGTGGGGAACCCATGTGGTGCACCATCAGAGTGAGGAATACAATCTGTCTGTCGCATTGCGGCAGTCTGCCACGCAGGTATTCGGTTCTACCTGGTTTTATCTGCCGCTGGCCTTTGTCGGCTTCGACCCGATTTCCTTCATTGTGGTGGCACAGATACAGACGCTGTATCAGTTCTGGATTCACACGCGACTGATAGATAAGATGCCGGCCTGGTTCGAATACATCTTCAATACGCCATCGCATCATCGCGTGCATCATGGCGTCAATCCCAAATACATCGATAAGAATCATGGAGGCACACTGATTATCTTCGACCGGATTTTCGGTACCTTCCAGAAGGAAGAGGAAGAGGTGCAATATGGTATTACAACACCGCTGAACAGCTGGAATGTGGTGGTGGCTAATTTCAGCTATTACGACTGGCTGGCAAAACAAGCGGCGCAGGTGCGCAGTATCATCGATTTCTTCAAGGTGCTGCTGCTGCCGCCGGGCTGGCGACCGGCCTATCTGGGGGGCGCTATCGTACCCAAAGAAATACCCGCAGACCGGAAGTTGTATGATGCCGATAGCAGCAAATCCATGCATATCTATATCGTCATACAGTTCGCCTTATTGCTGGGATTTGTTTCCGCCTTTCTGTTCAGTGTCGAAAAAATAGATATTTACCGGCAAGTGGTCGGCGTGGGTTTTATCGTGTTGTCGTCTCTGACCATCGGCAGTCTGTTTGAGCGGAAGAAATGGGCGGCTATATTGGAAATCATCCGGATCATACTGGCTATTCCTGTTGTATATTATCTCTTTTTTTAGCAGATATTTAAGCATTTTTTGCTTTAAATCATTTTTTGCATCCTTAAATAATACGTATTTTGGGAAAGCAACTAAGTTGGAATGCCGAAACAACTGGTATTAATTATTTTATTGGTTTTAAGCTTGGCCGCTTGCACGAATCAACCGAAGCAAGCCCAAAGAGCCTTGCCCCAGTCTACAATGACGCCTGCCGATGCTGCCTGCATCAATCCGGAAGTCGTTACTTTCCTTGGGGTGGAGGTGGATGGCCTGTGCGTAAAAGAGAAGCAGTTCGGGCGCAAAGACAACCTGCAGCGCGTATTCAAGAATCTGAAACTGGATAAATATCAGTACGAACAGTTTTTGCAGGAAACCAAAGAATATATTGATTTCACCAGCACCAAAACCAGGCAGAAATATTTTACCATCACCAACGAAACGGACAGCGGTTCCATTCTCCATTATTTCATTGTCAAGGTCTCCGATCATGAATATATTATCGCCAACTGTACGGATACGACGATGGTGCCTTTTGTGAAAGTGGTGGATGACGGTGCGACAAAGAAAAAGAAAAGCAAAAAGGTAAAACAGAAAGCGCCGCCGATGTATCGTCCGCTGCAGATTTCCCTGTATGAAAAAAATATAGATACCACGGTGGTTGCCTTTGCGGCTGTTATTGATAAATCCGTATACAAGAGTTTTAAGGAAAAGAAAATGGATGCGCGGATTATTGAGCAGCTGAATAAAGCTTTCAATGGCGCCTATACGCTGAACAAAATGCACAAAGGCGATACCCTGCAGTTTATCTATCATCAACTTAGCATCAACGGGCAGTTTCTGAGTCACGGACATGTGGAGGCGGTTGTGGTGAAAACCAAGAAACGGCGCTGGTATGCGATTGACTATTTCTCTGAACAGGATAGCAGTTATCAATATCTCGACGACAAGGGAAAATATATCAAGACGGCTTTCCTGAAATCACCTTTACAAAAAGGCGGACGCATCGCATCGCGCTACAACCTGAAGCGCCTGCATCCTGTGCTGCAGGTGGAGAAAGCGCATTTGGGCACCGACTTTGCAGCACCCCACGGCACGCCGATAGTAGCCACGGCCAGTGGTATCGTGACGGCCGCGCAGTTTACACAAAACAATGGCAATTACGTCAAGATCCGACATGATAAGCAGTACGAAACACAATACCTGCACATGAGCCGGTTTGCCAAAGGTATTCGCAGCGACGTGCGCGTGCAGCAGGGACAGGTGATAGGATATGTCGGCAGCACCGGACTCTCCACCGGGCCCCATGTTTGTTATCGCTTCTGGAAGCGCGGTGTGCAGGTCGATCCGCTGAAAGAAAAACTGAATACCGTGCAGCAGATTGGCCAATCAAATCTCGAACAATTCAGAAAACACCTGCAGTCCATTCAGCAGCAGCTTGACCGCATTCCACTGGTTTAATTCGGGTTCGCCACCACTTTGTTGGAAATAGGTTTCAGCGTTTTCAGATACGCATACATGGCGCTCAGATCGCTGCTGTCCATGCCCGCATACATCGACCACGGCATTATCGACTGATAATCTTCCGAATCATTGTATTGCTGCAATTTGGAGGTGTCTGCGAATGATTTGAATTTGGCGATGAATGCCTCTTCCGTCCAGTAGCCGATACCGGTTTCCTTGTCAGGCGTGATGTTGGACGAAACAATCCTTTTGCCCGGCATATCGAAGATGCGGCCTCCGGCAAAATCCATGCCCGGAATACGTTTTCCTTTTTCTACATTGGTATGGCATTCGATACATCCGGCGGCATTCACCAGATAGGCACCGTAATCAATCGTTTTTTCTTTCAATGGCAAAGGCTGGAAATCCGCTTTCGCAGGGATGGTATTGATGATAAAGCTCATCGGGAAATCGATTTCCGCGTCCGGCACCTGATTGGCTATGGATGGCAATGTGCGGATATACGCGATAATTGCGAGCAGGTCTTCCTTGGCCATTCTGCCGTAATTGTGATATGGCATCACTGGAAATATGGCCTTTCCGTCCTTGTTTACACCCGTCGAAATAGCCCGCAGTAATTCGCCGTCCGTCCAATGGCCGATGCCCGCAGGTGTGATATTCTTGGCATAGAAATTTCCGGGAAATCCGAAGTCGCGGGAAAAGATATCACCCCCTTTTCCTTCTGTTCCGCTCAGCGGTGGTCCGGAAAATCTGCTCCAGTTGCGGGTGGAATGGCAGTCAATGCAAACTGCCACATGGTTGGCAAGGTACTTGCCGCGCGCAATCATCTCCGGCGTCGCCGTGATTTTTATATCTTCAGGTGCTCCTACATTCGGCAAACCCAGTTTCAGGTAACTCAGTCCGGCGGCAATGATTATGACAATCAGTAGCAGTCCGCCTACAATAAATTTCTTCATAGTTTTTAGGTTTATGTAAATATACGTATTGTTAATTAAATCGTATGTAGAACAATTAGTGAGAAAATGAGAACTATTATTTCACAGAATTGTTGTTTCTCTATGGATATATCAGTTTATTTTAATTGTCTGTTGCTTATTGGCGCCTATATGCTGATGGTGTTTGTGCTGGGACAATGGCGCAAAAACAATGGTATTGTCGATATTTTCTGGGGATTGGGTTTTGTCGTAATAACGCTATTTCTCCTGATTGATAATCCTTCAGGCATAGCATACAGCGGTTGGCAGTCGCGGCATCTGGTCAGTCTGGCGGTAATCATCTGGGGGTGTCCGGCTTGCATCGCATATTGCCATTAAAAACTGGGGGCAACCGGAAGACTGGCGCTATGTGAACTTCCGGAATGATTGGCGGAAGCGCGGTCTGCCGCAGTGGCTTGGCGCTTTATTACAGGTTTATCTGCTGCAGGGATTATTTATGTTTGTCATCGCGCTGCCTATCATACATGTTCACCTTACACCTGAAAATCCCGGTATCATCACGCTGGTGGGCGCACTGCTGTGGATGTTTGGTTTCTACTTTGAGTCGGTCGGCGATTATCAGAAGCAGATATTTAAACAACATCCTGCCAATAAAGGAAAAATACTCACTACCGGCCTCTGGAAATACACCCGCCATCCTAATTATTTCGGAGAAGCGGTGATGTGGTGGGGCATCTGGCTGATGACGGCACAGCTGGCACATCCGTGGCTGACCTTGTCAGGATTACTGAGTCCGGTGATATTAACCTGGCTGCTGACAAAAGTATCCGGCGTGGCCATGCTGGAACGAAAATACACCGAAAATGCCGACTATCAGGAATATATCCGCCAGACACCGGCTTTCTTCCCCAGATTCCGTTAACAGTGTCGTAATAAATATGATGAGCAGAGTCACCAAATATTGTTAATTTTAAAGCCCGCTTTAGCGGCGGCTTCAGATTAGCAACATAACAATGAAACAAGATATACAACTCCACTATCAGGCACCGGATACCAGATATTACAAGACGAAGGAAGAATTTGATGAGGCGGTAGGCCGCGATTTTATCAAACACGCCAATCAGGCGAGCAAAGA
>JADLAH010000036.1 GCA_020848315.1 Chitinophagales bacterium
CCATTGCATTCCGAATTCGGTAAAGATGAAGTCTTTGTCGCACGCACAGTCCGCAGTCTCGGTGACAGCATTAATTCCATATTTTTTGGTAAAACCAGCCCGTATGCCGCGGTAGGCGGACATTCTATGGGTGGTGGCGCATCTTTCCTCGGCATGCAGAATGTGACGGATATTACGACCTTTTTCAATTTCGCGGCTGCGGAAACTTTCCTCACGGAATCGGCCATTCAAACCGCTAAAAAATGCACACAGCCGGCCCTGGTTTTTGCCGGAAAAAATGATTGTGTGGCACCTGCCGGTGGCAACAGCCGGTTGATGTATGGCAATCTCGCGTCTGAGTACAAGATATTTGCCAATCTGGATAAAGGCTCGCACTGCGGTTTCGGTGATCCGAATGTGACGCCGTGCGAACTGGGAGAAACGCTCGCCTGCGCCGGCACTTCGTATATTCCGGAAGCAACACAAAAAGCGCGTGTTCTGCAACTGCTCGAACCGTGGATGGATTTTTGGCTCAAACGCAATTGCGACGGCATCACCCGCTTTTACGACAATATCGCAGCCAACAGCACGGTATGGGATACGCTTCAGTCAAAGGTGGTTACCTGTGCCGCATTGGGAACACCAACGGCTATCAGACAAAATAATGCCATCAAAGCGCAGCTATTTCCGAATCCGGTGAGAGAGCAACTGCTGCTCCAACTGGATGCACCCTATCAGCAGGCTGAGATGCAGATAGCGGATGTACAGGGAAAAATAATCTACACTGCTCAGTGGAAAGGACAACAACAGATTCAGGTATCCGTGGCTGACTGGCCGGCCGGCTTGTACCTGTTGCGTTTTACCACGGAAAAAGGAGATTTTATATCCCGTTTTCAGAAACTATAACCTTAATAATTTTACAACTGCGGTTTTCACATTCCACACAATGGATAACACTATCTTGGCGTCAAATTTAGCAGCATGCAGCGCATAAAAATTGAATTGCCGGATCAAATTCTTTACACCGATTCTTTTGAAATTCTGGCCGAAGATATCAATGAAGCGAAACACATGGGTAACGAACGCATCCTGGTATTCGCCAATGACATCCGGAAACGCTTTTATGCGCATCTGCAACTGAAAGAAGGAGATTGGGAAAACGGACACGGCACCATCGTGGTTAATCATGCCATCAATTATAAAAATGAAGGATTTGCCGGTGATAAAATTACTTGTCAGGTAGGCGTGACGAATGTAACGGAATGCAGTTTTGACTTAGTGCTTCACTTCATCAAGAATCAGGAAAAGACACTGGCCGTACTGCGCACCGGAAAAGTATATTTCGATTACAACGAAAGGAAAATCCGTCCTTTGCCGCAGGCATTTTTACAGGCATTCGGCGTTACATTGCCCGCATAAATACCTGCTTTTAGTGAACAGTCCGGAGCAATAGTTTAAGTTAACATTATTTATCCCTGAAACTTTGCGGCTGTGCACAACCGAGCAGCACTTTCTTTTATCTTTAGATAATTATTTTAAAGTCTTTCTATGTCATTTTCTGCACGCAACAGAGCACAATATTTACAACAACTGCAAAACGATACTTTTGATTTACTGGTGATTGGCGGTGGTATCACCGGAGCAGGTATTGCCCTCGACGCGGTGACACGCGGACTCAAGGTATGTCTGATTGAAAAATCGGATTTCGCGTCCGGCACGAGTTCCCGCTCCACCAAGCTGATTCACGGAGGGTTGCGCTACCTGAAACAACTGGAGTTTGGCATCGTGCGCGAAGTAGGACAGGAGCGTGCCATCCTTTACAAAAATGCGCCGCATATCGTTATTCCGGAACGCATGTTGCTGCCGATAGTGGAAGGCGGTTCTCTCGGAAAATATTCCACTTCACTCGGTTTGTATGTATACGACAGGCTCGCCGGCGTGGAGAAGGAAGAGCGCCGCAATATGCTCTCCAAGGAAGAAACCTTGAAAAAAGAGCCTTTGCTGAATCAGGCTATCCTGAAAGGCGGCGGTATGTATGTTGAATATCGCAGTGACGACGCGCGATTGGTGATAGAAGTAATGAAAACAGCCGTGGAGCGCGGCGCCTTGTGCCTGAATTATGTGGCCTTCCGCTCGTTCACCCACAACGATAAAAATCAGGTAAACGGCGCGGTGGCTGAAGACGTGCTGACCGGTGAAAAGATACAGATCCGCAGCAAAAAAATCATCAATGCCTGCGGACCGTGGGTGGATGAAATCCGCAAGGAAGACCAGTCACTAAAGAAAAAACGACTGCACCTCACCAAAGGTATCCACGTGGTGGTGCCGAAAGAAAAATTACCGATTCAGCAGTCTGTTTATTTTGATGTACAGGATGGCCGTATGGTATTTGCTATTCCGCGCGGAAAGATAGTATATATAGGCACTACAGACACCAACTACAAAGAAGATACGGATTTTCCGTTTGCTTCGAAAGAAGATGTGGAATATGTTCTTGCTGCTGCCAATCACATGTTTCCGAGCATCCGTCTGACCAAAGACGATGTGATATCCACGTGGGCGGGACTTCGTCCGCTGATTCATGAAGACGGCAAAAATCCGTCCGATTTATCGCGCAAGGATGAGATTTTTATCTCGGATTCTAATCTGATTTCCATTGCCGGCGGCAAGCTCACGGGCTTCCGTAAAATGGCGGAACGTAGTGTGAACGTGGTGTGCAAGCAACTGAAGCTGGAAGAAGGCCGTCAGTTCGCGCCCTGCACAACAGCCAGTATTCCACTGAGTGGCGGTGACCTCAACAAATCGCCGG
>JADLAH010000037.1 GCA_020848315.1 Chitinophagales bacterium
GATACGCGCACCACGATTTTGCCAAACTGAGCGCCCTCTTTCATGCGGTCGAATGCGGCAACGGCATCATCGAATGCGAAGACTTTATCGACAATAGGATTAATTTGATGGTGTTCGCAGAAATGCAACATCTTTTTAAAATCTTCATCACTGCCCATGGTGCTACCCAGCAATTGCAAATGATTCCAGAATATGGCGCGCATGTTGAGTCCGGATGGCAACCCTTGTGTGGCGCCGTAAAACACGAACTTCCCACCAGGCTTCAGCATCGCGATGAGATCATTCATACCATCGCCGCAAGCGGAATCGATGACCACATCAAAGCCGCCCACACTTTTTGACAGGCTTTTCAGCGCTTCTTTGTCTTTGTAATCTGCACCGCCTTCTGCGCCCAGCTGCATGCATTGTTCGATGACGCTGGATTTACTGGAGGTGACATATACCTTTGCGCCGGCCGCCATAGCAAAAAGAAAAGCGAACTGCGCCACACCGCCGCCCACGCCGGATATCAGCACATTCATATCGGCCTGTACATCCCCCTTATTGAAAGTCGCGTTATAGGCAGTCAGCCCACCCAGTGGAATGGCTGCAGCCTGTTCTGTAGACAGATATTCCGGTCGCAGATGCAGACGATCGGTATCGACCAATACATATTCCGCAAGTGTGCCTTTCGTCGGCATACCTAAAATCTGATAATCTTTTTGCTGAAACCGTGGGTTATCACCCCAATGTATATTCGGATTAATGATGACCTGCCTGCCTACCCAGTGTCCGTCTGCCTCGTCGCCAACTGCTTCCACGATACCGCATCCGTCGGATCCCAGAATGGCGGGCAACTGAATTTTGGCATATTGCCCTACCCGAATCCACTGATCGCGGTGATTCAGTGCGGCGCATTGCACTTTGACCAAAGCCTGCCCCGCGGCGGCAACCGGCTTCTCCACTTCTTCTATCTCAAAGGAATCCTGACGTAATACGAGTGCTTTCATGGTTTGAATTTGTTATTACAAAGCTAATCAACTGTATTGAGAATTGTGTATCAGAATCTAATGAACTTAAAAAACGCAGCACACAATTCCTTAACATTATATTCTTGGAAACTTTAAAACCTTTTTAAGTTTCTATCGTTTATTTGTCATTAATTTTGCTGCATGACAAATCATCCGACTGACAAAGAATTCTCCGCTGAGTTGGAATCCAAAATTCTGGCAAAAGCGATTGAATTATTTATGTCCATTGGCGTACGCAATACGACGATGGACGATTTGGCACGTGAACTGGGTGTTTCAAAGAAAACCCTGTACCGCGTTATATCCAACAAGGCTGATTTGGTGAGGATATGTGTGGAGAGAGATATTATGAAGAAAGAAACAGAGGTGAAGGAAATTCAGCAACAATCCGAAGATGTACTGGAAGAAATGCTTAAAATTGGAGCGTCTGTTACCAACTCACTTCGCACGTTTCAGGTATCTGTCATCCATGATCTGATGAAATTCTATCCGGAAAGCTGGGCAATTATAGAAGATTATAAGAATAGATTTATCCGCTCCGTTGTACATAAAAATATTGTTGAAGGCATTAAAGCCGGATTTTACAGAGCAGATATTCAGGCCGACGTAATTATCAACTTCTTTATTCAGGGCACAGATATCTGCATGAATAGCCAGCTATACATAAACGAGCAATACAATTATTCATCCGTCTATAAAGAATTTCTGATTTACCACATCAGAGGTATTGCGACAGACAAAGGCATTGAAAGACTAACCCAACTAACTCCAAAAATTAATTTGTAATTACATGAAAAGAACGAGTCTATTAGTATTAATCATCACAGGCACATTGTATGGTGCGTTTGCGCAGAATACCTACACATTGCAGCAGTGTATCGACTATGCACTGAAAAACCACCGCAGTATCAAGATTGCGCAGAATGACGTGGAATCAGCCATAGCACGCAAAAACGAAGGCCGTTCCGGCTATCTTCCGCAGGTAAACGGACAGGCTCAATGGGACGACAACCTGATATTGCAAACAACGGTAATACCTGCAGGAACTTTCGGTCCCGGCACACCGGAGCAGCGCATACAATTCGGCAATCAGTACAGCACGATTATGGCGGTACAACTTGACCAGACGCTCTATAACCATTCTTTTATCGAAGGTATCCGCGCACTGAAGCCGAATGAAGACCTGGCTAAGTTGAAAAAGACCAAAACGGAAGAAGATGTTATTTACAATACGATTGCCGCATATTACAACATCCTGCTGATTACGGAAAATGAAAAACTGCTGCAACAAAGTGAAGAACGTCTCCGCAAGACACTTCCGATTGTAAAACTGCAGTGGGAAAAAGGCGTGATTAAAAAAATGGATGTTGACCGTGTACAGGTCAATTACAACAACATCGTGGCCAATCAGGAAATCCTGAAAACAAGAAAAGAAGTGGCGTACAACAACCTTAAATACAACATGGCGCTCCCGTTAGAAACAGTGATAGCAATAGATACCAATTATTCCAAAGAAATTGTGTCGCTGGAAAACTATACTGACACCGCCAACATCAAAAATAAAATCGAACTGAAAATACTGCGACAAAGTCTGGCGCTGAATCAGATTAACTACAAACGTCAGCGCGCCAACTATTATCCGACCCTTAGCTTCTACGCGAAATATGGCGGTAACGCCTTCGGCAATAAAGCAGGACAATCCTTTACCAACTGGACACAATTTTCCGCTATCGGCTTTAAACTCAACGTGCCGATTTTTGACGGCTTACGCAATTCAAGTTCACTGAAACAAATGCAGTTGGGCATTGAATCGCTGAAAGAAAACATTGCACAAACAGAAGAAGGGCTGAAACTGCAAATGCTGAACTCCACGACGGAATTATCCAACTCCGTGACCAACTTGTCCGTCAACAAGGAAACGCTGGAACTGGCAAAAAGCATTTACAACACCACCACGCTGCAGTACCAGAAGGGTGTAATTGCCTACAGCGATTTGCTATCAGCGGAGTTTGCCTACAAAGAAGCGGAAGCAAACTATCTGCAGTCACTGGTAAAATACCTGAATGCCAAACTCGAAGCAGACAAAACCAACAACAACCTGAATACATACATCAAATAAAATCAAAAAATAAACTTGCTCAAGATGAAGAATAAAATTATCGTAGGAATCATTGCAGTATTACTGATTGGCGGTATGGCTTACCAGCTTACTAAAAATAAAAAGGAAATAGACAAAAACAGTACGCCTGTTGACAGAACCAACGTGCCTATCGCCGTTACGACTTTCGAAGCAGCCTATTTTCCGGTGTCCAACAGCTACGCGCTGCCAGCAGTATTGGATATCAATAAAAGTGCAAACGTGACCTGTGTATCTCCGGGGCGTATTGTATCGCTGAACTATGAAATCGGCACACATGTTACAAAAGGACAAGTAATAGGAAAAATCGACAGCAAGTTGAAAGAAATTGGCTTAAAATCAACTACCCTGACCATCGAAAAACTGGAAAGAGATGCCAAACGCGTGCAGGATTTGGTGGCAGGTGATGCCGCACCCGAAACCAGTTTACTGGATCTGAACTACAACCTGGAATCCAGCAAAATTCAACGCGAACAACTAGAGCAGCAAATTGCCGATAACAACATCATCGCGCCTATCAGCGGTATCATCACCGCCAAAAACATACAGGCCGGCGAATTTGTAAATCCGGGCACGCCATTAGCCACCATCATGGATGTTTCTTTACTGAAAGCAATTGTCTTTGTGAGTGAGAAAAATATTTACTCGCTGAAAACAGGACAATCTGCCACCATTACTTCACCGGTTTTCCCGGGCAAACAAACCAAAGGTATTATCAAATATATCGCGCCTAAAGGCGACGAAAACCACAACTACCGCGTAGAAGTGGAAATACCGAACAGTGGTTATAAAGCCGGCACATACGTATCCGTTAAATTCAGCATGCCACAATCCGGCGAAGCGCTGCAGATACCGAAAATGGCCCTCGTAGAAGGCGTTAAAAATCCTTATGTGTATGTAGCCGACGGCAATAACATTCAGGTGAGAAGACTCGAACTCGGAGAGGAAGTAGGCGAAAATATCATCGTATTGAACGGACTCGTGCCGGGCGACCAGGTGATTACCAGCGGTCAGATTAACCTGACAGAAAAGAGCAAAATCCAAATTGTAAACAGCAAAAACTAGCATCATGTCAATTACCGAAATCGCGATAAAACGTCCGTTACTAATTTCCGTAATATTTCTTACGCTGATTATTTTCGGATTTATCGGATACAGCCAGCTGAACTATAACTTACTGCCTAAATTTGAGGCGCCGGTTATTTCCGTTCAGACCGTGTACCGCGGTGCTTCTTCGGACGAAGTACAGAACAACGTCACCAAGAAAATAGAAGATGCTGTTTCCACCATCGAAGGGGTGGATATCATTTCTTCCTCTTCTCAGGAAAATATTTCCATCGTCATTGTTCAGTTAAAACAAACGACCAAAGCCAGCGACGCGCAGCAGGATGCGGAACGAAAAATCAGCGCCATCAAAAACGAACTGCCAGATGGCGTGGATAATCCCGTTATCAGCAAGTTCAGCTCTGACGAAATTCCCGTATTGCGAATGACCGCTTTTGCCGATGTAGGTGAAACGGAATTATACGACCTCGTTGACCAGAATATCAAACCTATTTTACTCAACCTGCAAGGTGTAGGACGTGTAAACCTGATTGGTGGCGCGGAACGCGAGATTGTAGTAAAACTCGATAACGATAAACTACAGGCTTACAATCTCTCTACTGCTCAGGTAAACCAGATGATTCAAGCCGGCAATATCTCCTATCCTGCCGGTAGCATCGAAAACAAAGACAACCGCTATACCATCCGCCTTGACGCCAAACTGGCGAGCGTGGACGAACTGAGAAACCTGATTATCCGTGAGAACAGAAACGGCAGCAGAATCCTGCTGAAAGATATCGCTACCGTTACGGATGCTATCGCTGAAACAACCACCATTAACCGCATCAACGGAAAAGTGGGATTGGGTATCGAAGTATCCAAACAAACCGATGCGAATGCGGTAGAAGTCAGCACGCTCGTAAAAGCAAAATTGGACACGCTCGTATCCACCTACAAAAACAAGGGATTCCGCTATGAAGTGGCTATCGACCAATCGACATACACCCTCGAGGCAGCAACAGCGGTAACGCATGACTTATTCCTTGCGGTATGTATTGTGGCATTTGTGATGCTGTTCTTCCTCCACAGTGTGCGCAGTTCTTTCTTCGTACTCATCTCGCTTCCATCCGCAATGATTCCGACATTCATCCTCATGTATGTCTTCGGTTTCTCGCTCAACCTCATGACGCTCCTAGCACTCTCCCTCGTGGTAGGTATCCTCGTGGATGACAGTATTGTGGTGCTCGAAAATATTTTCCGTCACATGGAAATGGGCAAAGACAAAGTAAGGGCATCCATCGAAGGCCGTAGCGAAATCGGATTTACCGCACTCGCGATTACATTGGTGGACGTCGTAGTGTTCGTGCCGCTGGCAATGAGCGGCGGTTTGATTGGTAATATCCTCCGCGAGTTCTCACTCGTCGTCGTATTCTCGACCTTAATGAGTTTATTCGTATCCTTCACACTCACACCATTGATGGCTTCCCGCTGGGCTAAACTGGAACACCTTACCAAAGACACACTTTGGGGACGCATCAACGTATATTTCGAAGGACTGATTACGTCTTTGATTGACAGCTATGGAAAAGCGCTGAGTTGGGCATTAGGACACAAAAGATACGTGCTCATCACTATTCTGCTGCTCTTCGTGGGCGCAGGCAGCCTGGGTGCCCTCGGCTTTATCGGAAGTTCATTTGCCGGTAATGGCGACCGCGGCGAATTCAACCTGATTGTTGAATTGCCGACTCAGGCCACCGTACAGCAAACCAACAAAGTAGCGATGGAGATTGAGAAAATGTTGCTCAAACGCTCCGAGGTAACAAAAGTATTTACCAACGTAGGCTCGCTCGGTACCGTTATGGGCGGAAGCGTCTCCAACCCGAACGCGGTAGATATGACCGTTTCTCTCGTCGACAAACTGGACAGAAAACTATCGACCGAAGAAGTCTGCGCTGAAGTGCGCGACGAACTCGTGAAAATACCGGGCATCAAATTCTCCATGAAACCAACCAACATCACCGGCAGCAATCAGTCGCCGATAGAAATTGTGGTAATGGGAACAGACATGGATAAACTGTGGAAAGCCGCTAAACAAATGAAAGAAATTGTCGCTTCCACACCGGGTGCTGACTATGTTGAGTTCAGTACGAAATCGCCAAAAACAGAAGTGGAAATTCTGTTGAACCGCGACAAGATTGCTAAAATGGGCTTGAATGTACCGACCATCGGTAGTGCTATTCAACTTGCTTTCCGTGGAAACGACCAGTCGAAATATAAAGACAAAGGGGAAGAATACGACATCAACATCATCTATGACAAAGATGACCGGAAAAGTGTGCAGGATATCGTAAACACTACTATCCAGACACCAACCGGAGGCATCATCCGCCTGGGCGATGTGGCTGATGTACGCGAAATTCAGGGTGAATCCGTACTGGAGCGCTATAACCGCATGAACTCTATAAAAGTATTGGCCGCTACCGCCGGACGTCCAACAGGTACCATCATGGCCGAAGTGAAAGAGAAAATTAAACAAGCCAATTTCGATCCGTCCATCAGTATTGATTATCTCGGGGAAGAAAAAAACCAGAGTGAATCCTTCGCCAGCCTCGGTCTGGCCATGTTGCTGGGTATTCTGCTCGTGTATCTCATCATGGTGGCATTGTATGAAAGTGCGATATATCCGTTTGTGGTATTATTCTCTATTCCGGTAGCCTTGATTGGTGCCATACTCGCATTGGCGCTCACTATGGAAAGTTTGAGTATCTTTGGATTCATCGGTTTCATCATGCTGATGGGATTGGTGGCTAAAAACGGTATTTTACTCGTCGACTTCACCAACCACCTGAAGGCGGAAGGGCTGGCACTGAAAGATGCACTGGTGGAAGCGGGCAGAGAGCGTTTGCGACCTATCCTGATGACCACTACCGCGATGATTCTGGGGATGTTGCCGATTGCACTGGCACAGGGACCGGGCTCTGAATTCAAGCGCTCGATGGCCTGGGTAATCATCGGTGGTCTGACCAGTTCTTTAATTCTGACGCTGTTCATCGTTCCGACGATTTATTATCTGGTAGACAGACTCAAAGAAAAAATCAATAAAAGATTCGGAAAACCGGAAGCTCCGGCGGAACCAACCATAGAAATACAGGAAGTATAATCCTGATAATAAACAAAGCTAGAACATAGAACATCAAGCCTTGTCAGCCACGACGTCAGTCGTGGCTTTTTTATTGGTGCTAAGGATTTTTTTCCATGATCTGAAATTCAAATACCAGCACTGCATTGGCAGGAATCCGGCCTGTTTCGCGGCTGCCGTACGCCCATCTGCTGGGAATAATCAGCATGCCTGTATCGCCGTAAAAAAAATGTCGGATGCCTTTGTCCAATCCTTCTATTACCTGCTTTGTGCCTACCACAAAAGTAAAAGGCTGATTGCGTTCATACGAATTATCAAACTCCACCTCGTTGGTGAGTTTTCCAATGTAATGCAACGTTACTGTATCACCGGCCTGCACATTTTCGCCGGCGCCAAAACTCCGTCTCGAATACCACAATCCCTGATCATCCACCGCGGAAGCCCGGATGTCATTCTTCTGCAGATAGGCCAGTATTGCCAGCGAATCGAGCGTCTGCTGCTGTTGTATCTGCACTTCCTTTTCGCGCTGATAATCGGATTTGCCGCGCACATCAAGCAACAGCAATTCATAGTAATAATACTTATTTCTCGCCCCGGACGAATCGAGCAGATGCGCGGGTATTCTCACCTGCGCAGAGTCGCCTTTCTGCATATACGCGAACACCTCCGTTACATCCACTTTGTAGGGCGACGCTTTGTATTCCATTTCCACCCCCTGTGTGGCATTGAAAACTCTGGTATTAAACAACTCTTTTCTGTTGGGCGACAGTTTGCGCAGATGCATCCAGATATAATCTCCGAAGACGGGTCGCGGCGAGGTGTCGCCGGATGGGAAAACCTTATACTGAATGCCACTCTCCGTAGTCTTCCAGCCTTTCTTGCCGCAGGCAAAAATGCACAGCGGCAGCAGCAGTATTCCTGTAAACAACCATTTCATCCGGCTGTAAAATAAAGGATTCATTTTCATTTTTTCACGCCATACCCTATCTATTTTGTATCTTGCAGTATTATTTCCGGATATGAAAATTCTGATGGTTTGCTTGGGCAATATCTGCCGTTCTCCGCTGGCAGAAGGTATTTTAAGACACAAATGCGGACAGCTTGGTCTTGACTGGCACATCGACAGCGCGGGCACCGGCAAATGGCATATCGGCTCGGCTCCGGACAAACGCTCCATACAGATTGCCGCAAAAAACAACATCGATATCTCCGGACAGCGGGCGCGCAGCATACACAGCTCCGATTACGAGCAATTCGATATCATCTTTGCCATGGACACGAACAACTACCGCGACATCATGCATTGGGCTTTGGACAAACAGGAAGAGGCGAAAGTAAAACTCATTCTGGAAGAAATATATCCCGGTGAAAAGCGCAGTGTGCCCGATCCGTATTTTGATGACAACGGCTTTCAGCAGGTATTTGACATGCTGGATAAAGCCTGCGATAAAATCATAGAAAAATA
>JADLAH010000038.1 GCA_020848315.1 Chitinophagales bacterium
GGCAGGTTTTCTGTGGCTGATACCTGAATATCTGCTGGAACGATATCCCGATAAAATCATCAATATTCACCCTGCCCTTTTGCCGAAATATGGTGGCAAAGGTATGCACGGAATGCATGTGCATGAAGCCGTCTGGCAGAATAGGGAAAAGGAAAGCGGCATTACCATTCATCTTTGCAACAAGGAATACGACAAAGGCCGCATCCTGCTGCAGGAAAAGGTGGCATTGTCCGAGGCTGACACGCCGTCGGATATTGCGAAAAAAGTGCTGACGCTGGAGCATCAGCATTACGCCCGTGTGATAGAAGAATATCTCACACGCGACGCCGGGTGCTGATGCTCGGATATTCAGGTTTTCATTACACTTTCACACCAAACAGATAGCCGACCAACGCGGATAATCCCATGGCAATAGTACCCCAGACTACAATCCGCAAGATCGCTTTCGGGATGCTGGAACCGCCTGTTTTTGCGGACACTGCGCCCAGCATAATCAGCGAGAGAATGGTGAATCCGTACAGGAAATATTCCATTTGCGCAACGGGCGCGAAAAGCGCGACCGCCAGTGGCAGCAATCCGCCCGCGGTAAATGCGGCACCGGATGCAAAAGCCGCCTGTATCGGTTTCGCCTGACTCACTTCGTTGAGACCCAGTTCATCGCGGATATGCGCTGCCAGCGCATTGCTTGCGGTCAGTTCTTTCGCCACCTGCAACGCAGTTTCTTTTGTAAGACCTCTTTTTTCATATATCTGCGCCAGGATTTGCATTTCGACTTCGGGCATCTTTTCCAGTTCCAGTTTTTCCCTTTCAATATCGGCCTCTTCGATATCCGTCTGTGAACTCACGGACACATATTCACCGGCGGCCATAGACAGTGCGCCAGCGACCAATCCGGCGACAGTAGCCAGCAAAATCGGATCTCTCGTGATGCTCGCCGTGGCAACACCAATGGCCAGACTGGATACAGAGATGATGCCGTCGTTGGCGCCCAATACCGCCGCTCTCAGCCAGTTGCTGCGATGGATATAGTGACTGTCCAGGTAATTGTCAATGGTAACGGTGTTTTTGGCTTTTGTCATAGCGTAGATTTTATGTTTGATTGGCGATGGATTATTTTATATCCGTCCTGCGATGGTGCAGATGGATGAATGATTACTGCTAAGTTATCATTAATTGGATAGATATGCAGGTGAAATGCAGCTATTTTTTTGGTCGCTTCTTAGAACAGCGTCAACAGGTAGCCCAATATGGCGCCGCCGAGCACGGTAATCGCGCTGTTGGGTATAAGGTGAAAATAATTTGATTGGGATGCTTTGCATTTCCTGCGTTATACAATGGATTGTTACAGCTCCTATAATTGTTTCTTCATTTTTATTTTTACTTTTAGTGTATTGCAAATCTATCTGTGTATTGCTGGTGAATATAAAATATAGCTGGATACTGATGTTTCTTTTGTGCTTTTCGTGTCAGGAAAAGCAGCAGGAAAGAGAAATGGAAAATCGCATATCTGAAAAAGCACCTGCTGCTGAGAAGAGTGATTTGTTGGAGAGAGAATTAAAGCGTAACGGGCTGAGCTCGGTAGCGGAGACAGAAGCTTTTCTTGATTCCGTTTTTGTGCATCAGGAAGTCGATCCGAATTATAAGGTGGAGCTGGCGGAAAGTCTGATACAGTCTGATTTCTGGAATAAAATCTCCTATCATTTTCAGGATGATATTCTCGTGTATCTGGGGCAGAATTATATCGCACTGGATAGCAACAGAAAGGCCATACATGTCTTTGAAACGCTGCTGGAAAATTATCTGCCGCAATTACAGCAAGATCCGCAAGCATACCTGCTGGCCAATCTGGAATTGTCTACCGCGTATTCCAATATCCAGAAGTATGACCTGGTGGTGGATTATACCAATATGGGTATAAAAGTGGCACAGAAATATCCGGATAAAATAAAAACGTCAGACTATCTGGTGGCTTATAATAACTTGCTTTATTATGCCAACAAGGGAAATATTTGTGAAGCATTTGCGCGTTACAGAACAGATAAGCTTCATTATTTTGATCGCTTGCCGGCAATCAGCACGGAAGATGCGGATTTCAGTGAAATCATTTATAAGAAATATGAAATCATGTGTTTGCTGGCGCAGGTAGATACGCTTGCCACGTTGAGGAAATTATCGGAATTTAAAAATTATCAGCCCGGGCATAAGAATTTTTTATTGCGCAAAGTGGAATATTATTTATCCGTTTACGCGAGTGTAATCGATAAGTATTACTTTGAATTGAAAGATTATGAACGGGCGCTTTCGCTGGCAACATCCTTTTATGAAGAGAGTCAGCAGTATCCGGAAATGCCGCATTATCAGATGCTGGCATTGTCTAAGATGGCGATTTCTCTCAAGGCTCTGAATCTGAATTTTGAGAGCAATCAATACCTGGATGTAATACAGTCGAAAATACATCCGAATCCGTATTCCACTTCCTATTATTCCCTGAAAATAATCCGGGCGCTCAATTTGTCCGAAATGAATAAACACCGGGAAGTGGTAGCCATTCTTGATTCGGTATTTCCTTTGTTGAGCGAACATCTGATGGGCAGAAAAATTACGATAACGTCACTTAAAAATCAGGATTACCACGCGTTTAATTCTGATTATGTCATCAATATTTTTTCGTCCGCCTCTAATCTTTACCTGCGCGCATTCCGGTCAAATCATGACACAGCATGTCTGGAAAAGGGCGAATCACTCGCCATTGCAGCGTTGAAAATGTTTCACTATTTTTACAAAAACGGGAAATATGATGAGTCGACCGCGAGACTGGCAGCCAATATTCAGGAATCGTTTTTATATCTGCTGACCACGAAGTACAAGGATAATAA
>JADLAH010000039.1 GCA_020848315.1 Chitinophagales bacterium
AGAATTGCTTTTCTCATGTATGTAAAATTAGAAAAGCAGATTTAAAAATCCGAGTAATTGCAACTGTGTGGCGGGTTAAAAACTTGTTAAAAACAATTTAGTAAAGTGTAATCTTTTGGTATTCAGTATGTTGCTTGTTGTTTTGTAGATTTATCAGATATAGTCCGGCAGGGATTCCGTTTCTATTAATGACAGTGTTGTTGCCGGTAATTTTGCCGCATTGTACTTGTTTGCCGGTCAGATCATTAATAACATAAATGGAAGGTTCCATAAGGAAATCCTGTGTAGTGCGGATATTTATATAGTCTGTGGCAGGATTGGGATACAGCAGAAAGGTTGGTGTGTTTTTATGCTGCGGGAGTGTAGTAGTTATTTCTGTAGTATCCCACAATAAGGTATATTTTCCCATGGATAATGCAGGTATAAGCAAGGTGTCAACGGGTAAGTTGTTTTCTTCGATGATGGTGTAATTATTGTTGTTGCCGTTATTCCATACCGCATTGCAAGGCGTGTATTGGGCGGAAGTCAGGCTTTCGCTACGCAATATGTATGATGAACTGTTGCTGATATAGGCGGCCTTTTGATGCCAAAGCAGCGGATAATCTTTCAGTGGAATTTTGGCTGTTATGGTGTCGGTATTGATAAAATGAACATACCATTCATTGCTTTCTGTGTTGCTGAAAATGTCCAACAATACGTTAGCGTTATTTAAAAGAGGAGTATTGTTTAAACGCGCCACAGGTTGAGATAGTGTGCTGCTCCAGATATAATAAGGGTGGTACTGTATCTGTTTTTCTATAAAGAGTGACTCCGGTGCGATATGTTGTGTTCTGAAAAGTGGCCACGGGTAATAACCACTGGCTAGCATGTGATATATCCAGCCATCCACCAGCTTGGGCGATTGTTCCTTGATAAGTACGATTTGTCGGAAGAACTCATAAATATACTGTGCATGTAAGAAGGTATTGGTAGCAAAGGATACGTCTGTGAAATTCCATTCTGTTACCCATATTGATTTATTATACTTTGCCGCCGGCAATAAACCTAAGTTGTAAGTGATGCTGCTATCGCAATAAGTGCGGATAGCTTTTGCGGCGAAAATTTCCGCCAATCTTTTGTCTTCAAAATCCAAATATTCATCACATGGAAGGAATTCCTGAAAATACAAATGCGGGATAAGCGCATTTATATCGGGTTGTATACTGAAGTAATAATTCCACAAATCTCTTTTCTTTCCGTAAAGCTCATAGCGCTTAATAAAAACGGGTTGTCCGGCACTGTCTTGGCTGAAATAATTCAACCTGCTCGCAGCCGGTATTCCAACTGGAATATTGCCATATAATTTCCGGAGGGTGTCTGTGTAAATAGATGTAATCAATCGGTTTTTGAGTAAGCCTTCAAAATAATATCTCAAAGGAAGCGCGTGAGGAGGCGGAACAACAAGTCCTTCAGTAGTACAATCTCCGTTGATGTATTGTAAATTGTCGTCAAAAATGACATATTCATCATACGTCTCATTACCCAACTCAATTCCTATCACAGGAAGTCCCTGTTCTTTCAGATATTGTATGCTTGCCAGATTTTCTCCAAGTCGATAACGAAATCCGCTGTCCTGCAATAATTCGTTCCTGATTTGTTGCAGTGTATTGCCGGATTGAATATTGTATAATTCCCACGCATACCAGTCAATATTGGTACTATCGAGTACATCATCACCATTTCCATCCAGCAAAGAGAGGTTGTTATTGGTATACTCCATGAGCAGTTGCTGTATGCGTGCGGAATATGCTTGTAGATCACCCTGATAAAAGTGAGTGTGCGTATTTAAACTGAGTAATATCCGGATATCTTTGCCTGATTGTTTTTGCTTTTTCATCTCGTCTGCAAAATAATACACGGCATTTTTGTCCATGGCGCGGTCATATCCAAGAAACTGTGCGGCCCACGGGTTATTTATTTTTCCCGGAATGCAATTCACCTCATTCGTGTCAATTCCATAACCGTTTCCATAGAAATGATAATAATTCCCCGGCGTTCCACCCGGAAAGCGGTACAAACTGATTCCAAGCGGAGCTGCCATCTGTTGTAACTCCGAACTCATATATACGCTGTCGACAGTTCCCTCCGGAGTTTGCCGGAAAACCAGCTGATCGTGGAGGCTCATCCCATTTATACCGGTTAACATGTTCGTACCCGTTATTTTTTCTGATGTATTATTTAGCCGAATGGTGTCATTGCCAAACACTGTTAGTATGGAGAGAGCGAGGATCAATATGTTTATCAGATATTTCATGTCATAAATGTACTTGTTTTCTGCGTTGTAGTCATATTTTTATTTTCTGAATTAATTAACAATGATTAATTAATTCATTTTCTGCGTTAAATAATCATTAATCCAATGCATGCATTGGATTTTTAGTGCTAACTTTCAGAAAATAAAATATTATGGCTGCAAATCCAAGTAAACTGATAGGAGGAAATTTCCTCTTTACAGAAACCAACCCGAAAGATGTTTTCATTCCGGAAGAATTCACCGAAGAGCAAAAGATGATATGGCAAACCGTGAATGATTTTTGCGTAAAAGAATTGCACGGATTAGGAATAGAACGCGTTGCGCTGATGGATGCCGAGAAAGACCGTGAGCTTGTATTGGAGTTGTTCCGCAAAGCCTCCGAATTAGGATTGTGCGGGGTATCCATTCCGGAAGAATACGGTGGCATGGGCCTCGATTTCAATACAGGACTTTTATTTACAGAAGCATTATCGTTGGGGCTTGCATTTGCAACTACCATTGGTGCGCAGGTGTCTATCGGATCTTTGCCTATCGTTTTTTACGGTACGCACGAGCAGAAAGAAAAATACCTGCCGAAAATTGCTACCGGTGAGTACGCCTGTTCTTACGCACTGACAGAACCGGGCGCGGGCTCTGATGCCAACTCCGGAAAAACAAAAGCGGTATTAAATGAAGAAGGCACGCACTACCTGCTGAATGGTCAGAAGATGTGGATTACCAACGGTGGTTTTGCCGATATCTTTATCGTGTTCGCAAAAATCGAAGATGATGAGCGTTTATCCGCCTTTATCGTGGAAAAGGAATTTGGAGGAATCGAAATTGGAAAAGAAGAGAAGAAAATGGGTATCAAATCCTCTTCCACTGTACAGTTGTTCTTCAATAACTGCCCGGTGCCGAAGGAAAATCTCCTAGGAGAGCGTGGCAAAGGATTTAATATGGCATTGAACATCCTCAACAATGGACGCATAAAAATCTGCGCAGGCGGTGTGGGTGGTATGAAATATGGTGTGGCCAAATCGGTGGAATATGCCAATCAGCGTTTCCAGTTCGGTAAACCTATTGCTGATTTCGGTGCTATCAAATACAAGCTCGGACAAATGGCTATGCTGGCGTTCGTCAATGAATCAGCGGTGTACAGAGTAGGAGCAGATGTAGATAAAAAATACAATGAACTGAAAGCCAATGGCGCTTCTGAAAATGATGCGAAAATCAACTCCATGCGCGAATACGCTATTGAATGCGCCATCCTGAAAGTGCAAGGTTCTGAAGCGATGTGCTGGACGGCAGATGAGGCTATTCAGGTGCACGGTGGTATGGGATATTCTATGGAGACCGGTGTGGAAATGGCTTACCGCGATGCGCGTATCACCAAAATTTACGAAGGTACCAACGAAATTAATCGTATGCTGAGCCTGGCGGAATTTTACAAAAGAGCATTCCAAACCAAAGAACTGAAAATAAACGATGCGATGAAAACCATTCCGTTGGGTATTGCGCAAAATTTCAATCCGTTCAATAACGGCTTTCTGGCTGATGAAACAGAAATTGTTTCCAATCTGAAAAGTGTGTTTATGATTATCACAGGTGCTGCCGGTCGCAAACTGAAAACAAAACTGGTAGATGAGCAGGAAATTGTAATGAACCTGGCGGATATTATGGCGGTGGCCTTCATGGCGGAGTCGGCTATCCTGCGTGTGAAAAAACTGAAAGACGATCCGAATGCAGACAAGGATGCACTGAAACTGAAAATCAAGATGACACAGTTATACGTGTATGAGGCACTGGACATTGCGCGCAAAGCGGCAGACAACGCGATTGACAGCTACTCCAAAGGGGTAGAAAAATTCACGATGAAACGTGTAGTAGGTTCCTTATTGAAAAACTATGACATCAATCCGAAAGACATGCGTCGTGCCATTGCAGATGCTGTCATTGCTGCGAATAAATACCCGTGGTAAATCACTGTGATAGACTATTACGTAGAAATAGTAAGTTTATAAGTAATAAGGCTCTCCGAAAGGAGAGCCTTATTTTTGTTGTAAAATTTTGTCTATTTAATCGGAATTTTTCCGATTAAGCTAATTTTATTTTGCAATTTTATGTAAAAATATTTTGTAATAATCGGAAAAATTCCGATTATTGTGTTGTAAAATTGCATTATGTCATTCAGGAGAAGAGTAAAAGAGTATGCGGAAGCACCGATATCGCATCATGTCGTGGAGGAAATGCTCACTGAATACAATCGTCCGAACGATAAAATCAGTGAGTTGATCAGGAGCGGAGAGTTGCTGTCGCTGCGAAGAGGGTTGTATGTGCCCGGCCCTGAAACTGATTTGCCGGTGCCGCACCTGCTGCTTATTGCCAATCATCTGAGAGGTCCCAGCTATGTATCGCTGGAATCCGCACTTTCTTATTGGGGAATGATACCCGAACGCGTATACGAAGTCAGTTCCGCCACCCTGAAAACTTCCAAAAGATACACCACACCGCTCGGTCGGTTCAGCTATCAGCATCTGTCTGCGCCATATTATTCTTTCGGTGTCCGGAGTGTCAGATTAACGGAGCAACAAACGGCGCTGATAGCATCGCCCGAAAAAGCAGTTTGCGATAAAATTATACTGACAGCCGGCGTATTACTCAGAAGTATCCGGCAGACACAGGATTTTCTGCTCGATGATATGCGGATGGATGAGACCGTATTGCGCTCATTGAATGTGTCCGAAATCCGCTCATGGGTGGAGGATGCTCCGAAAAGTCAGAGCTTATCCATGCTCGTTAAAACATTAGAAGCCTTATGATCAAAGACTGGATTGCAGCATATCAACCGGCCAGCGAAGAAGAGGTTTTGTCCGCACTTCGTGAAATCATGCAGGAAATTGCTTTGGCCGGATTGTCGCGCACGGATTTCTTCGATAAAGCGGCATTTTACGGAGGTACTGCGCTCCGTATCTTTTATGGACTCGACAGGTTTTCAGAGGATCTGGATTTTTCTCTTTTAGCGTCTGATCCGGATTTCTCTCTGGAGCCTTATTTTTCTGCCGTGATTACGGAATTTGAGGCGACAGGCATGAAAGTAAGTATCCGGGAGAAAGATAAAAAGATTAAAACTTCCGTAGAATCGGCATTTCTGAAATCCGAAACGATCTGGAAAGAACTTGTGCTGGAAGATATTGTGAAACAGGCGGGCTTAGCTTCCAATAAATCAATTAAAATAAAAATAGAGGTGGACTGTAACCCGCCTTTAGGTTTTGTGACGGAAGAGAAATTATTGCTCCGGCCGTTTTCTTTTTATGTAAAATGCTTCACCCGACCGGGCTTATTTGCCGGCAAAATGCATGCATTGCTATTCAGAAAATGGAAAAACAGAGTGAAAGGCCGCGATTGGTACGATCTGGAATGGTATATCAAAAAGGGTATTCCGCTGGATATGGCACATTTTGTGCGCAGGGCACGTGATACAGGTGATTGGCAAGAGGAAACTATGTCAAGACAGCAATTCTTCCATTTGCTGCATGATAAAATCAATACCGTTTCATTCGATAAAGTGAAAGAAGATGTAGTTCGATTTATCCAGGATGAAAAATCACTGGAAATTTGGAGTAAAGATTATTTTATGGACTTGACAGAAAAACTGAAACTGGAGAATATTTAGTCACATCATGGATATATTCCCAACGTAAGCATTATACTTTATTTTTCCTTTTTTTCACTTCCATCCACCTCTCTACCAAATTCGTCCAGCGACAGCATAACCTGTTCCATCACTTCATTAAATACTTTCAGTTGTTTGGGGTTGAGTTTTTCCGTAATTCTTTTTTCCAGTCCGAATACCGTTTTCAGCGCAATCTTTCTGAGCTTTTTGCCTTCCGGTGTCAGGAAAACCAGCACTTTTCGCTGGTCGTTTTCATCGGGTTTGCGAGAGATGGCACCGCTTTCCTCCAGACTGTTCAGTGTGCGCGAGAGGCTGTTCGGCTCCATGCCGATGCGCGGAGCAATTTTTGTTACAGGAACGCCGTCTTCTTCATAGATGGCCATCAGGATGAAAGCCATGGAAATTGTGCCATTATACAAATGGGCTTTATCGTTAAATACTTTCGCAATATTCAGCCAGGAGGTACGCAGATGATACAGGACCATCTGATTTGCCGTTTCTTCAAACAAATCCATGTGTTAAAAGTAAAAAATAAAACAGGAAATAGTATCTTGTAGGGAGGAAAAAATGAATGCAAGCATTGAAAAATATCTGAAAGCCTACAATTGGATGCAATGGTTGGGCTGGCTTTCCGCAAGTTGCCTGCTAATGTCTGGGGTTTCCGCCGCCTTTTGGGTGTTGTCGGCCTTTCAGTTGCTTGCGCTGGCTGAAATATTTCACGCCTACAAAAAATGGAGTTCCACTACCGTAGCGTTGTGCGCAGCACAAACAGGCGCCCGGATATACATGCTGATCTGGATGTATATTCTGGTAATAGAAGGCAATGCCGCCACAGATGCCATTACAAAGACCATCGCTTATATCATGTTGTATTGCTGGTGTCTGGCAGAAATTATTCGATATGGCTATTATCTTTTCCGCGATTCCGATGTGTGGAAGTGGTGTCGTTATAATGCCTTTCGTTTGCTTTATCCCGTAGGTGTTTCCTGTGAATTGTTTCTGCTCTATGTGGTATTCAGCAGGACGGCTGAACTTTGGATAAAAATTTTAATGATAATTACGCTGGCTGCTTATATTATTGCATTTCCGAAGTTATATTTACACCTTCAAAAACAGCGAAAACAAAAGTTATAAATATTTTTTACCGTATAAATTGAAATATACCATGAATGATTATCTGCAAAATGCCACCCTTCGCCAATTACTGAAAACATTGAATATTCCTGTTCCCGTACCGCCGATTCTGAAGCGCAACGGAAACGCCTATTCGCAGGATGAACTGAAAGCAAAGGCAGTGGCTGTAACCGGTAAGGAAACCGATTTTCTGCATGGTCTGCAGAAGTCTTTGTCTGCTCAGGTGAAAACCGCCACTATCTATGAAGACAAAATAGACGGTTTGGTGGTGAGTACCGCAGGTATGCAGACACTGGAAGATCTGGAAGATTTGTATACCACCATAAAAAATACCGTTTCCAGAATTGCGGCGAATGGCCGTATTGTGATTGTATCCCGCGTGGACAGCACAGATGTGCTGGCTTATTCGGTGCAGCGTTCCGTGGAAGGATTTACAAGAGCATTATCTAAAGAAATCGGCGGGAAAAAAGGGGTGACCGTAAATCAGTTGAAAGTGACGCTGGATTCCGTTTCTCCTGATTCAGTGGCCAATGCAGCTTTCTTCTTTCTGAGTGATAAATCGCCTTTCATCACCGGTCAGGTGGTGGAACTGAGCAATGATACTGCTACCGAATTTTCTGCTCCTGTGCAACTGCTCGCAGGAAAGGTGGCCATCGTTACCGGTGGGGCGCGTGGTATCGGCGCGGCCGCAGCGCGTGTATTGC
>JADLAH010000040.1 GCA_020848315.1 Chitinophagales bacterium
ATATCGTCCATTTTCAAACGGGACAGAAATTCCGGCACCTGATAAATATCCATACTGTCGGGAAAAACCTCTTCCACCAGCGGCTTTACCACTTCTACTTCGTAGCCCGCATAGCTGAGAATTTCCAGTCTTCGCGGCGACTGTGAACCCAGAATAATCTTTACAGAGGATGCCATCGGTTAAATCAGTTTTTTAAGATAATTGACATACTGTACAAAGATGTAAGGGCCTGTTCCGGATCTGAAATACCAGAGCGTTGCAATGCCGATACACATAAACACTTTGATGAAAATACTCAGCAGCCGATAGTGCGATACCGTATGCGCATACAATATCAATCCCATTATCAGTGCCAGTGGCAACACCAGCAGTATCAGGATAAAAAGATGTACTTTTTCGATGTTGACGGAAGGAAAAAAGAATACGAATGACAGCAGCAGCGCCAATATAAACAAGGCCATCACAAAGGCCGTTATTTTAGCGGCTTTCATACCCCAAACAATCGGAATAGTGCGGCAATCATATTGTCGATCGCCATTTACATCTTCCATATCTTTCACTATTTCGCGCAGCATAGTAGTCAGGAATGCGAATGCACCGTATACAATTCCGGCAATAGCGATTCCGGAGCGCACATAGCGTTCATTGGCGGTTGTATCGCCTTTAACGCCGCTTTCAAACAAGGCAATCAGGAAGATGGTGAAGGCTGACAAAACCGCCACTACCAGATTACCCGTCAGCAACTGACGCTTGAAAGAATGCGCATAAAAATTCAGCACCACCATAATAATCACCGGTATAGCGGAAAGGCGGAAGTTCATGGTGGAAAATGCGAGTACCAGCGTCAACACCACACCGATACCACAGAGCACTTTATAAAATGAATACGCCTGCTGTTCTGTCAGCAACTTGCCCACCACTTGTTTTTCGGGTTTATTAACGGCATCAATATCCACATCATAAATATCATTGATGACATAGCCACCCGCGGCAATCACCATGGTGGCCAGCACCAGCACCAGGAATTGCCATTCGGACAACACCGGATGGACATAAAAGATTTTATATGGACTGGCCACTACCATCGACCATCGGAAGAGATACATGGTAAAAAACACCATCAGTAAATTGACAGGCCGGATTATTTTCAGATATGCACTCATATTACTTTTATACTTTTCCTGATTAGTTTAAACACCCCATTTTCCCTGCACTTTCAGCACCATTTCTATCACTTCCCGCACACAGGCTTTACCGCCCTGCTGTATGCAAATATAATCCGCAATTTCCTGAATTTCCGGTACGGCGTCGTTCGGACAACACTTCAATCCGCATTGCAGCATCGCATGGTAATCGGGCAAGTCATCGCCCATATACAACACGTGCTCCGGATCAGTGCCAGTAGCTGCGAGAAATTCATTCAACACCGCCACCTTATTACTAACACGGTAGTGATTATGTTTTACCCCCAGCAATTCAAAACGGCGGTGCACCGCAGCGGAAGTGCCTCCGGTGATGATACACACTTCATATCCTTTCTCTATGGCGGTCTTCAGCGCAAAGCCATCTTTAGCATTAAAAATCCGCAACAAATCTCCCGTTTCCGTAGCAATCAGGCTGTTGTCGGTAAAAACGCCATCAACATCAAATACAAAAGTGGAAATCAGCGGTAATTTTTTGAGAAAATGTTGGTTTTTCATGCGGCAAAGATACATTTATGTCCTTATATTGAGTAATAATACCACCAATTGGGTAGTAATCTTCCTTTTTTTGGTATTAAATTTGTTTACCACAATAAAACAATAAAAATGAAAAACCTTACTCTCTTTCTCATTGCCTTTATGGGACTGGTACTTTCCGTTAAGGCACAGGGCACAGTAACATTGTGCGAAGATTATGACAAAACAGACGGCACGCCCAGCGGTATTTATAAAAACTGGGATATCAAAGCCACCGGCGGTTTTGTGTATATCGTTTACCGACAGGATAAAATTATCAGCGATAAACTCTTGCTCTTTGTTGATAAAAAGAATACCGCCGGGAAATATGTAGCCTTTGACACGCAGGATATTGATTACGATCCGAAATCAGATCGCAAAAAATGGGTGATGTATGACTATGAATTCAAAGAAGCCGGTGAATACGAAATCTCGATAGTAGCTGTTTCCACAGAAAAAACTTTGGCAACTACACAGACAAAAATCTCCATTATCAACGGTAGTGTATCCAATGCAGACAACAACAACTCTGATGATGAAGTGGACACCTATTACTATGAGAATTCCTCCGTTGTTTTTGCGAAAAGCTTTGACAGCGATGCGAACACCAACGGAGAGTCTACTACCTTCAGACTGGAAAACGGAAAATGCGATTTTTATGCTAAGTTGCAGCAAGATGATGACCTGCTGCTCACCCAATTGATTGTAGATGTATATGGCGGCGATGATTACAAAGAATTAATCGACTCTCAAACCTACGACATAGAAAGTAAGACATGGAACTGGGTGAAAGTGCCAATCAACCTGACCAAACGCGGTAAATATGTGGTGGACATGTATACTCAGGATGATGTGTACATCAACAGTGGCTACGTGGAAGTAAAATAACCTGTTCAGATAACGAATGTCGCGGCGCGGATTTCATCCACGCCGCTTTTTTTATACCTTTGCCTACTAATTATGCGACAAAAAACAGCCCTTTTCCTGATTACACTCCTGCTGATACTGAGTGCTTATCTCAGCTCTTCTTACAAAGCTGGCATCTACAACGATTCCGGAAATACGATAGACACGCTACAGGTCAGCAGCATCTGGAAAAATAAAACCTTCACCAATATTGCTCCGCAAAGCAGTATCCATTTTTCTGTGTACGCTCCGTTTTTCAACAACAGCATCAGCATAAAAGTCAAACAGCCGCAACAGATACTGCATACCACCTTCCGGCTGAAAGGACCAATGCGCGGTGAGCGCGAAAATCAGGTTTCCATCCGGGAGAACTACATCAAAGTAGGTGCATTAGCTCCATAATACCCGCAGCAGGAAAAATACGCCCACGGCAAGCAGCAGCACAAATATGTAGGTATTAAACTTTCCGGGCGGAATGCGTCTTCTTATTTTTCCACCCAACATCAATGCAAGTATGAGAGACGGTATACTGAGTAAATAGTAATACAAGACCGTTTTCGTCAGCAATCCAGAGGCGAGATGCCCGATAATAATAAAACAATCACTGGGCAGAAAATACCCTTGCAGCGTGCTGACAAACTGCATCTGTGTCCAGCCGCTGAGCGTCCCGAAAATGACAATTGAAGGTCCGCCGGTGTTGAAGGCACCTCCTAATACGCCGGCCACAAAACCAAACAGATAGGCCCAGCGCGGATGAATATGCTTGTTTTTTTTAGCGGACAACAGATTATACAATGACACGCCGACAATAATCATTCCCAACACAGCACGGGTAATCTGCTCATTGCCGTGCTTCAGAAAATAAATCCCGAATGGAATCCCCAGCAGCGATGCCAGCACCAGTCGGCGTGCGGACTTCCAATCTATATCCCGATAATGCTTGACAAACATAATCGCTGCCATCGTGACGCCGTTCAGTGTCATCAGCGGTGTGGCTGTTTTAATCCCAATAACGAAAGTAAGTAAAGGCATCGCGAACAAGGCATCGCCGAAGCCGAACGTGGCATAAATCAAAGCGCCCAGAAATATTATCAGCGGTATCAGTAATTCAGGCGGTAGTGTCAGCATGCAGCAAATTTAAAGGATTAGTTTATTCCGGATTCGTATCCTTCATCAATCAGGAGGTCCTCTCCGTCCGCGGCACGGGTGGCGAGTTCATCACAACGGTTGTTTTCCTTGTTGCTCGCATGCCCTTTCACCCATACAAACCGGATATTCTGATATTGCGCCAGCTTCAGAAATCGGCGCCAGAGATCACGGTTTTTCTTTTTGGCAAAATCCGCTTTCATGTCCCACTGATACACCCAGCCTTTTTCCACCGACTCCACCACATATTTGGAATCCGAATAGATGGTAATATTCAAATCGTGCTTTTTCAGTGCTTCCAGTCCTTTGATAACAGCCAGCAATTCCATGCGGTTGTTCGTCGTCAGCCGGAAGCCTTCTGACAGCTCTTTGCGATGCCCGGATGCCAGCATCACAACACCATATCCGCCCGGGCCGGGATTGCCCCGTGAAGCGCCATCTGTGTAGATTTCAACCATTGTGGAATTTATGTGCGCTAAGATAGCTGAATTCAGGTTATTTTCGTGAGGTGACCAAGAAAGAAAAAGCAGATTTTATTGTACAGACGCTGCAACAACTATATCCGGAGCCTCCGATTCCGCTGCACCACAAAGATGCCTACACATTATTGATTGCGGTATTGCTGTCGGCACAATGTACGGATGAGAGAGTCAACAAGGTAACGCCGGCACTCTTCAAACTCGCGGACAATCCCAAAGACATGGCGAAAGTGCCTGTGGAAAAAATCAAAGAGATCATTCGTCCGTGCGGATTGTCTCCCAGAAAATCGCAGGCTATCTCCGATTTATCCAAAATACTGATAGAAAAATACAAAGGACAGGTGCCGGATAACTTCGCGGCGCTGGAAGCCCTGCCTGGCGTTGGACACAAAACTGCGAGTGTGGTGATGAGCCAGGCTTTCGGAGTACCCGCATTTCCGGTCGACACCCATATTCACCGGCTCGCCTACCGATGGAATCTGAGCAGCGGAAAAAATGTAGAACAAACCGAAAAGGATTTAAAACGAATTTTTTCTGAAGATTTGTGGAACCTTTTGCACTTACAAATCATCTACTACGGCAGAGAACACTGCCCTGCCCGCGGACATGATGTTTCAAAATGCATCATCTGTTCAAAAGTTGGCCGCAAAAACATGGAAAAATAAAATTATTTTGGTATCTTTACCTCTAACATCTAAAATCGACCCGATGAAGAAAATCATCCACTACAAACTTTTACTTGTCACCCTCGTTATTTCGCTTTTCACAACGCGTGCAAATGCTGCTGATGGAAGTGGCCATGAAATAGGCTTCTCCGTAGGTCCTAATTTTGCATTGACAGACTTAGGTGGTGCTCAAAAAATTGGGGCAACTGAGTTTGGACTACGCGATATCGATTTCAGAGCTACCCGCTACAGCATATCTGCTTTTTATCGTTACAATATCAACAACTGGCTGGCCGTCAGAGGTAATCTGATGTATGGTATGTTATCTGCAGATGACAAACACACGGATGGTACACCTCCTGGCCCGGATGGCCCTTCTGACAGTTGGTACCGTGCGAGAAGAAACCTGAACTTCACCACACACATGATTGAATTTCAAGC
>JADLAH010000041.1 GCA_020848315.1 Chitinophagales bacterium
CAGGTGCGCGCCGAATTTAGTACCGATACCTTCGAGATAATCGACGAGTTCATTTTTGGAAAAGTTCCTGCTTCCGTTGAATGCCATATGCTCTACAAAGTGCGCAAGTCCTTTCAGATTATCTTCTTCCTGATTGGAACCCGCATTCACTGCTAGCCGGAATTCCACGCGATTTTCCGGTTTTTGGTTATGCTGGATATAATACCGGAGTCCATTCGGCAAAATGCCGTACCGCACCTCTGCAGGTAGTGGCAGTGTCGCCTGCGACTGAATATCCCAGGTGGGCAGCACAGGCTTATCCTGAGGTTTTATTTCCACAACAGGCTTCGTTGCTGCCGGCGCTGTGATTACAGGCGCGACAGGCTGCTTTTGATTCTTTTTGGATTTCGCGGATTTGTTTTTGCCGGATTGCGCCATAGAAACATAGCCGGGCGTTGCGCTGACAAACAGCACAGCAAAAATCAGAATTCTCAGTAACATATATCGTTTTTAAGTTGGTTCATGGATATTTCAAACAAATATCGCAAAAAATATATCAGCTTGGATTATCTTCCGATAAATGGCTGGTCAGGTGCAGTTTTCTCACAGCGGGCGCGACAAAATAGGTCACTACCACCACCAGGCAAGTCATGCAACCGCCAAAGATGACTGCCGGCACGGTGCCCATCCAGTGGGCGGTCGCTCCGCTTTCAAACTCGCCGATTTCATTGGAAGAGCCAATAAACATGGAATTAACCGCCGACACGCGGCCGCGCATCTCATCCGGTGTGGCCAGCTGGATGATGGTGTGCCGCACCGCCACGCTGACACCGTCCAGTGCGCCGCTCATAATCAGACAGAACATGGAAAACACAAAATTGGTGCTGATGCCGAATAAAATAATGAAGAGTCCGAATCCAAATACGGAGAGCAATAATTTTATACCGGCATTTCTGCGCACCGGAAAATAGGCCAGCCACAACAGCATGATGATGGCGCCGATGGCCTGGGCCGCACGCAGCCATCCCAGCCCTTCGGGTCCCACTTTCAGAATATCCTTGGCATAGACCGGCAGCAGCGCGATGGCACCGCCAAAAAGTACGGCAAATAAGTCGAGGGTGATGCAGGATAGAATGACTTTATTTTTAAATACAAAACGAAGTCCCTGCATAGCGCTCTCTATCGCGCCTTCTCCGGCAGGCACGTACAGCACCGGCTTTCGTTCCACCATCAGCAGGCAGCCTATCGCGATTATCAGCAAGGATATAATCACGGAAAATGTGAAAGTAATGCCCATCAACCCGAGCAGGATGCCGCCTACCGCCGGCCCCAGTACTGCCCCGAGCTGCCAGGCGGAACTCGACCAGGTGATAGCACTTTGATAGACTTCTTTGGGAATAATCTGCGCCACCAACGCGTAGCTGGAAGGACCGGAAAAACTTCGCGCCACACCGGTAAGAAAAATAACGACAAAAATGACTTTGACCACCTGCGCTTTTCCGAATTCCTGAATGCCGTAGCTATGCGTAAAAAACAACAGCAGTCCGCACAAAACAGTGTATACGGAGATGGCAGTTATCAACAGATTCCTTTTTTCTGATTTATCCGCCACATAACCACCATACAAAGCAATGCCTATCGCGGGAATGGCTTCTGTCAGACCGATAAGCCCCAAGAGCAATTTGGAATTGGATAGTTCATAGACTTCATAGCCGATGGTGACGGCCTGCATGGTCAATGCTATGGTAATGCAAAAACGCGCGATGATATAGAAGCGGAACTCCTTGTAACGAAGTGCCTGATAAGGATCTGAAACCTTTGATTGCATGGCCATAAATGAAATGAACAGCAAAAATAGTCATTTCCCTATATCTGTAGGTTGAAAAACAGGATTCCTGTCTCAGAGTTTATGCAGATAACCTTTCAGGTGCGGCTTTTCCTGCGATTTATCGACCACGTCAAAATCGAATCCATTGTCAGTAGACTGATGGCGGAAGATTACCGTTGCGGGCAGATAAATCGGCGTTTTAAAGGAACCTGTGATTTCAAAACTTTCCGGCATTCTTTTCTCCAGTGTAGCCAGGATTTTTCCTACGCTCCACATGCCGTGAATGATATGTCGGTCAAACCCGAACAATTTGGCGGTTATCGGATGCAGGTGAATCGGATTGAAATCGCCGGATGCCAGCGAAAACTCAAATCCCATATTGCGGTGCAGTGTCCAGCTTTGTTTAATACAGTTTTCGGACAAGACAGGCTGTTCCCATTCGAGCACGCGGCCTGTGCCCTCTTTTCCTCTGTAGAGATAGATGCTGCTGTCTTCCCAGATGCGCTTACCGTTCACATCAATGACACTGACGACCTCGAACGCCTGTCCTTTTTCATGCGCTATCAGGCTGCCCATGCCGCATCTGATGGAAAATGTCTCGCCCACAAAAAGCGGCCGGTACTGTTTGATGGAATTGGCAAAATGTATCATTCCCGGCAACGGGAAAGGCACGCTCGGATGCGACAACAACTGCATGTGCATCGGAAAAATATAGGCGTGCAAGAAGGTGGCCGGCACAATCAGCGTATGGTCAAATCCGCAAATTTTATTGTATCGCTTCAGCTCCGCCGGCGACAGGCTCGCCTTCGGTAGATGTATGGATAAATCGGGCATTTCGCCTTTTCCCTTTTTCAGAAAGGTACTCGCCACACGGGCGTACATCTCCGCCGGATGCGGGAATTTTTCGACCTCTATAACATTTGACATGACTATCAGCTTTGATGCGAAAGATAGCTAATTTAAATCACTCTCTGATGCAGCAAAAAATAAGAAATATAAAAATACAGGATGCTGCCGTCCGGCACGGCAGCAATATCTGTGGACCGGATCTATTTCAGTTTCAGCCTGTAGCTGCCACTTTTAACGGCTTTTCGTAAGCGCTTTCGGCTACCGTCGTCCACCAGCATCGCGCCGGCCATCGTGGACAAACCACCCAGCAGCGCACCCAGCAGAAATGTGATTAAGATAAGTAAGCCGTAGGAAATATCGGTCTGCAGGCTATTCGAAAAAAGCTGCGCTATTCTGCTACTCAGGTAATGCTGATTGCGGATATCCAGCCAGAGCGTATATCCTAACCAGACCAATCCCACGCCCAGAAATCCGGCGAGGAAATTGTTTCCGGGCTTGTTGGACAAAATGATTCCGATAATAAAACAGGCAATGAATGGGCTGTACCATGGTGCCACGAAAGGCAGAAACAAAGCTACAATAGCTACCACTAATAATTTTACTAAAAACATGCGTTGTATTTTTTATTTCCTGGAAAATTTATTTTTTGAAAGCTGCGATTGCTTCTTCTTTGCTCGTAAAAAAGTGGAGTTTATAGTACTCCCCTTTCGCCCATTTATCTACAAATTCTGTAAACAGCGGACTGCCGGGATGCCCGCTTTGACCACCGGGATATACCCCATAGCATTGCGGTTTACCATTGCTGAAATCCACAATCATGCGCCAGGAAGCACCCCATTTATCGGAAGTCGCATTCACAATATTTTTATTACCGCCGATATTCACTTCCTGCTGCGAAAAAACATCCAGCATGGCCAGGTGTGTGAGTCGTGTATTCTTCACCATCTGCCAGGTTGCCGGTTTATTGCCCGCTTCGTATTCATTAAAATAAGCCACCGTTTTGCGGAATGCTGCCTGCGTTACTTCCTTCGCTGTTTCCACCGTATCTGTCACCATAATATCAAACAAATCAAAACCCGGATCATTTTTCAGCAACGTGGCGGTCACATAAGCTTCAGGAATGCGCAACGAGGTGTTTTTATTATCCATTTCATCATACGCGGTTTTCTCCACATAATCCCACCAGATATAAAAATAGCTGGGTGCTTCGAGTGGCGCATCTGCATTATAATTCCACGCTTTGAGCGCTTTTACTAGTTTCTGTGATGATTCATCCAGTGTTTCCGGCAGATAAGAAAGCATACTTGGCAGTACTTCCTGCGCGAGCAAACTCAGGTTGTTATTTTGCAATTGCCCCATTTGTTCCCATGTCAGGCCCGACATTTTTGTCAGCTCCGAATTAATGACACGGTTTCTGTAGTTTTCATATTCTCCGCTGATGGCATATGGGTAGGTTCCATCCGTAGGATGTTGATTTGCACTGCTGCAAAATCCTCTTTCCGGATTCAGGATGTACGGATTCTGCGCATTGGGAATGCGCGCTTTTAATTTTGTCACATCCACCGAAGCCAGCGGCTGCACAAAAACACCGTCTGCCGTGGAAGTCCGCAGCATAAAATTACCTTGCTGACGAATGGCGATATTATTTTCCGCATCCGCATAGACGAAATTTTGTCCCGGACAAGAGAAATAGTCGAGTGCAGCTAAATAATCCTGATGATTCTTCGCACGATTCAGATAATAAAAAGTCATCAGCTCGTTGGAAGGCTCTTCCGCTCTCCAGTAGGTCGCGATATGCTTCCTGTCGTCCGTCTCACCGAAACGCTCGTCATACACAATAGAACCGATTTTCGTCATGCGGATGCTGTCGATAAAGTCTTTTCCGTTTCTGATTTTAAACGTTTGCACATCGTATGTAAACGGCACATAGGTATCTCCAAGTTTGTAGGCTTTCCTGCCGGCATCCTGATATTCCACCGAATAATTATTGATGACATCTCTGGAAGAATTGGTTACACTCCACGCGATATGTTCATTGTGGCCAATGATAATGCCCGGCGCGCCCGGAATGGTGACGCCATAGACATTCATTCCGGGACAAGACAACTGCATTTCATACCAGATGGAAGGCAGATTGAGGGAAAGATGCGGATCACCGCACAATATAGGTTTGCCTGATTTTGTTTTGCTACCATTGACCGCCCAGTTATTGCTGCCATAATGGGGATTCGCATACAAATGTTTCATCGGATTCTGATAAAGCTGCGCCGTCAATTGCGCTGTATTTTTCTTCGTCTGGAAACTATCTACAGATTTAAAGCCCCATTTCGTACCCACCGGAATAATCGGGTCGATGGCCGGTGGCGGGAAATCAGGGAACATCTTGGCATAATTCTCCTGTCCGAATAAACGCAGAGCATTGGTATTTTCAATATCCGCGTCATGATAGGTTAAATCCTTCGCCATATACTTCATCAACAACGCGCTTTTGAGCGGTGTCCAATGCTCCGGCTGATAGCCAATCAGTTTATATTCCAATGGCAAATCCGCGGGCTTCAACTGGTCGATATACGCATTCACTCCCGAAGTGAAAGCATCTACTATTTTCTTGCTCAGCGGATCTTTTTCCAATGCTATCAGGGAATTCTCCGCTGCACGCACAATACCGATTCTTCTTGCAAAACGGTCGAGGTTCAGCGCCTTTTCTCCTACCAGTTCCGTCAGTCGTCCTGCAGCCGCATGCATCTGAAATTCCATCTGCCAGAGTCGGTCGTGGGCCACCACATATCCCTGAGCAAACATCAGATCTTCTTCATTATCCGCAAAAATATGGGGCACGCCGATTTCATCATACACCACTGTGGCTTTGCCCTGCGGGCATTGTATCTCGAGTGTTGCGGAGCGCATATCCTGATGAGCGGTATTTTTCCAGAAACCGTGAGACGGCGACAAAAACATGCCGAGTGCCGGAATGCTGCCTATCGGCTTATTCAGGAAAAACACCATAGTGGCGGTAATTAGCGCGATAACGGCGCCTGAAATTTTCTTGATCATAATTTGCGTGTTCCATCAAATATACTGAATACAACGCACAGTAACAAGGCGATTCTCCCGTCGCAACGGTAAATAATCATTTTATAGACATATATCAAGGCTCCCCACTGACACTCTGCGATATCATTATCCGACTTATTATCCGCTAACTTTTTAACTTTACAGCATGAATAACAAAGAGATTGCTGCTCACTTCGGCCTGTTGGCGGATTTAATGGAATTGCACAATGAGAATCCCTTTAAAATAAAAAGCTATGCTTTCGCGGCGCGGCACCTGAAAAATATAGATCCGCCTCTGTGCGATTTATCAGCAGAGGAGCTCGAAGCAATAGAAGGCATTGGCAATGCGATTGCCGCCAAAATCGTGCAACTCTGTCAGACCGGCAAACTCGAACTGCTGCAGAAATATCTGTCTGCAACGCCGCCCGGTGTGGTGGAATTGCTGCAACTGAAAGGCATTGGTCCGAAAAAGATTGCGCAGCTCTGGAAAGAACTCGGCATTGAGAGCCTCGGAGAACTCGAGTATGCGTGTCAGGAAAACAGGCTTATTACCCTGAAAGGATTTGGCAACAAAACACAGGACAATATCCTCCAGCAAATCCTGTTTATCCGACAGAATGCCAATAAATTTTTGTGGGCAAACGTGGAAGAGATGGCACTGGACATACAAGCCGAACTCACCGAAGCATATCCGGATATGCTGCATTCCACCTGCGGGTCATTCAGAAGAAAAGAAATCATTGTGGAGCGGATAGAATTTCTCATCGGCGGCGCAACGGAAAAAGAACAGCATACTATCACGGAGAAGTACAAAGATTATCCTGTGACTTTCTATTTCTGCAACAAACAGGATTTTTATTTGCGCCTGCTGGAACTTTCCAGTGCGGAAGGTCATTTCGGATTTTTATCCTATAAAATCGACGCGAAAAAACACTACACATCCGAACTTGATATTTACAAATCGGCAGGCTTTCCTTTTATTCCGCCGGAGCTTCGGGACAACCAACTGGAATGGAAACTGACGGAAGAAAAACAATGGGATCAACTGCTGGATATTACGGATATCAAAGGCATTGTACACACGCACACCACCTACAGCGATGGCACGAATACACTGGAGGAACTGGCCACTTATTGCAAAGTACAGGGCTATGAATATCTCGTGGTATCTGACCACAGCAAGAGTGCCTTTTATGCGAATGGCATGACGGAAGAAGCCATCGCACGGCAGCAGGAAGAAATAGGGCGACTGAACAAAAAACTCGCGCCTTTCAGAATATTTAAAAGCGTGGAAAGCGACATCCTGTCCAACGGAGAACTGGATTACAGCGACGACATACTGGCCTCCTTTGACCTGGTGATTGCCTCCGTGCATTCCGGATTAAAGATGACGGAAGAAAAGGCTATGCAGCGCCTGATGAAGGCCATTGAAAATCCATATACTACTATACTCGGACACCCCACAGGACGTCTGCTGTTATCGCGGGAAGGCTATCCTGTCGACCATCGGAAAATCATCGATGCCTGTGCAGCCAATGGCGTTTGCATAGAACTGAATGCCAATCCCTACCGACTGGATATCGACTATCAATGGATAGCCTATTGTCAGGAAAAAGGCGTGTATGTTTCCGTCAATCCGGATGCGCACCATATTCACGGCATCCACGACATCCGCTATGGCGTGTATGCCGCCCGAAAGGGTGGCTTATTGAAATCCGACACGCTCAACGCCCTTTCCCTGACTGATTTTGAAAAGTACCTGAACAAGCGCCAAAAACGCTAGCATTTTTGTATATTTGCGCGCGAAAAGATAAACGAAGCACCATGAAATACATCACCAGAACACTGATATTATCATTATGCAGCATGGTATTGCTGACGCAATGCAAATCCGGCAAGAAAACGGCGGAAGAACTGGAAGTGCAGACTTTCAACCGCGATTCTTTTCTGGCCAACAACAAAACCCTGCAGGCTGTAGACTCTGCGGCTAAAGCGAGTGCATTATCAGAAGAAGAACGTGCTAAAACCATCACCTCCATTAAATTTGATCAGGAAGTCTATGACTTTGGCGACTGTAAGGAAGGTGAAAAAATTACCCGGAAAATTACTTTTACCAATACAGGAAAACTGCCTTTAGTAATCAAGCAAGCTTATGGCAGTTGTGGCTGTACAGTTCCCACATTTGACAAAGAACCGATAGCGCCGGGTGCGAAGGGTACGCTGGAAATCAAATTTGACTCTACCAACAAACCGGGTGCCAACACGAAATCGGTGATGGTAGAAGCCAATACCACGCCGGCCATCACCACCGTGAATTTCACAGTGAAAGTGCATCCGAAAAAATAAACAAGCTCAACTCCGCACATGAAACAATATCTCTCTCTGGTGAAGTTCTCCCACACGGTATTTGCGCTGCCATTTGCGCTGATAGGATTTACGTTAGGTGTAGACGCACTGGCGGGCGGTGAGTTTTCGAAGGCCACCTTCTTTCGGGAAGAGATTGCCGTAAAACTGTTTCTCGTGCTCGTTTGCATGGTGACGGCACGCAATGCTGCGATGGCCTTCAACCGGTACATCGACAGAAAATATGATGAAAAAAATCCGCGCACGGCCATCCGCGAAATTCCAAGTGGTATTATCACACCGAAAAATGCACGCATCTTCATCGTGGTAAACTGCATTTTATTTATCGCGGCCACCTATTTCATCAATCCACTTTGTTTTTACTTATCGCCGGTAGCACTGGCCGTTATTCTCGGATATAGTCTGACCAAGCGTTTCACCTTCCTTTGCCATTTAATCCTCGGTATCGGACTCGGACTCGCGCCGATAGGCGCCTATCTGGCGCTGACGGGAAAGTTTGCTGTACTGCCTTTGTTTTTCTCCTTCGCGGTACTGTTCTGGGTGAGCGGGTTCGACATCATCTACGCGTTGCAGGATGAAGATTTTGACCGGGAACACGAATTGTATTCTATTCCATCTTATTTCGGACAGCAGCAGGCCAAATGGATGGCCAGAGGATTACACGTGCTAAGTCTGCTGTGCTTGCTGGGCGCAGGTATTTCCGGACAATTTCACGGTTTATACTGGACCGGTTTTATATTATTCATCGGACTCGTAGTCTATCAGCACTACATTGTGATCCGATTCGGATTGCAGAAAATCGATCTGGCATTTTTCACTACCAATGGCATTGCGAGCGTACTGTTCGCCCTCTTTACCATTGCGGATATCTTACTATAACCTTCTATGGCAAAAATACTGGCTATCGACTACGGCAGCAAACGCACCGGATTCGCACTGTCCGACGACAGCAAGACATTTGCCTTCGGCCTGTCCACTCAAAACACCCACGAGATACTGCCTTATCTGGATAAGCTGGTTCCCAAAGAGAAGATAGACACCATCGTTATCGGTGAACCCAAGACACTCACCAATGAACCTGCCGCCATTACGCCGAAGATAGACTTACTGAAACGGCAGCTGACCAATCGTTTTCCTGATGTACAACTGGTATCAATGGATGAACGTTTCACCTCAAAAATGGCATTCCAGTCGATGATAGACAGCGGCATGAAGAAGAAAGATCGCCAGAACAAAGCGCTTGTGGATGAGATTTCGGCAACACTTATTTTACAGCAATATCTGGAAACATTATAGCGACGTTTTGATAACCAACGCAATCGGCTAATTTTTGTATCTTTGCATACGATTGCTGACAATTTTTATTCGGATATGATTTTACCTGTTACCTTATACGGCGACCCTGTTTTGAAGAAACGCGCGGAAGATATTAACGCCGACTATCCGTCCCTGCAGGACACCATCAAGAATATGTGGCAGACCATGTACGGCGCCTCCGGCGTTGGCCTTGCAGCTCCGCAAGTAGGCCTTTCCATCCGGCTTTTTATTGTAGATACAGAACAGTTAGCGGACAAAAAAAATAAAGATTTCAAGGGCATCAAAAAAGCCTTTATCAATCCGACGATATTGGAAGAAAGCGGCACGGAATGGAAATACGAAGAAGGCTGCCTCAGCATTCCCGGCATACGCGAAGATGTATACCGAAAGCCGGTGGTAAAAATCCGCTATTTTGACGAGTCGTTTGTGGAACACACGGAAACATATGACGACATCAACGCGCGCGTCATTCAGCATGAATATGACCACATTGAAGGCATATTATTTATAGATAAACTCAAGCCACTGACGAAGAAACTCATCAGCCCGAAGTTGAATAAAATCATGAAAGGCGAAGTGAAAACAGACTACCGCGTAAAAGCTTTTAAAAGATAAAAATCAATTACTTATCCAGCATAAAAAAGAAAGACCTTAGTCTTTCTTTTTCTTTTTATTCTTAACGGATTTGATGAACTCAGCCCACGCAAACGGGTTAGTCAAAGATATACCAGGCCGCTGATTACCAAAGCGATTGTAGTAATAACCCACCTGAGACTGTACGTATTGATTGAAATTCTCCTTGCCGTCGAAATTCACTTTCTGTGAAATTTCATCATTCAAAATAGACTGCTCTATCGTCTGCTGTGCCAGTTGCTGCAGGTTATCCGGAATATCCAGATTTGCCATAGCATGTCGCAACTGTCCCGGTGTCGGCAGCGGTCGGATGGTCACTCCTTTCAGCTCCACCACATCTCTTTCCAATGTTATATCTTTACTGAAACTATTGGCGTCCAGATCTCGGGGAACGGCAATTTTAAACGACTTATAACCTAAAGACTTTACGATAATGGTATCTCCTTTGCCCACAACAAAATTAAAAAAACCATCCGTACCACTGATGGTTCCTCTGTTTTCATTCTGAATATACAATGCGCAAAAAGGAATAGGTGCATTGGACTCAATATCGCGGACAAAACCGGAAAACTGCACTACTTCTTTTGCGCTTGCCGTCAGGACAAACACACAAGACCATATCGCCAGGGTAAGGAATCGCTTCATACAATAGTTTGTTTCAAATTTAATACCAATTATTGGTTATTACTACTTTTTACTTTTTGATAATCTTATTTAACATTCCATCTGCACACTATTCCCGCTTTAAATTACGGCGTCGAAATCCCTTTAAATTCCGCTTTAATGTTTAATTTTGCCGCGTACCAATCAAATTATTATACATGGATTACGTTCTATCCGGCATTACGCAACACAGAGATCGTTTCATACAGGAACTGGTGGAATGGCTGAAAATACCATCGGTTTCTGCCGACCCTGCTTTCAAAAATGATGTGCTCCATGCCGCAGCATACCTCAAGGAGCAATTCGAAAAAGCAGGCATGGACAATGTCGAACTGCTGCCAACAGCAGGCTATCCCGTTGTATACGCGGAAAAAATAACAGACGCTTCCAAACCGACCGTGCTGGTATACGGACACTACGATGTGCAGCCGGCGGATCCTTATGAACTGTGGACTTCCCCGCCATTTGAGCCTGTGATAAAGACAACGGAACTGCATCCGCAGGGTGCCATCTTCGCGAGAGGAGCCTGCGACGACAAAGGGCAGGTATATATGCATGTAAAAGCATTGGAACTGATGCTGTCACAGCAGGATTTACCGTGTAATATCAAAGTTATTATTGAAGGAGAAGAAGAAATAGGCTCATCGCACCTCGGCGATTTCCTGAAGGAATACAAAGAGAAACTGAAGGCGGATGTCATTCTCGTTTCTGACACCGGCATCATCGACAATGAAACACCGAGTATCACAAACGGCTTGCGCGGCTTGTGCTACATGGAAGTGGAAGTAACCGGTCCTAACCGCGACCTCCACTCCGGCATTTACGGCGGCGGTGTCGATAATCCGCTGAATGTTCTTTGCCGACTGGTGGGCAGCCTGAAAGACGAAAGCGGACACATCACCATAGCGCATTTCTACGATGATGTCGTGGAATTGAGCGCGGAAGAGAAAGCACAAATCAATGCAGGTCCGGTGACCGTGGAAGATTTCGAGAAAAGCATCGGCTTGCCAAAATCTTTCGGAGAGCAAGGATACACCCTTGCGGAGCAGCTGACCATACGGCCAACACTGGATGTGAACGGCATCTGGGGCGGTTATACCGGTGAAGGCGCCAAGACCGTATTGCCTGCGAAAGCACAAGCCAAAATCTCCATGCGGCTCGTACCCAATCAGTCGTCGGAGAAGATTGCGGAGATTTTTGCGCAACATTTTGAAAAAATAGCGCCGCCAACGGTAAAAGTAAAAGTAACCCCGCACCATGGCGGCGAACCCTATGTAACACCGGTAGATTCCGTAGAATTTCAGGCCGCCAACAAGGCGATGGAAACGACCTTCGGCAAGAAGCCGCTGGCCATGCGCAACGGCGCCAGTATTCCTATCGTGGCCTTATTCGAAGAAATTCTCGGATTAAAAACGGTGCTGATGGGCTTCGGACTGGACAGCGATGCCATCCATTCACCGAATGAGCACTATGGCTTGTTCAATTATTTCAAAGGCATAGAAACCATCCCGTATTTCTATCAATATTATGCGGAATTAAGACAACAAGCTTAATTAATACATCTCCTTAAAACGTTTGGGCGCGGTGTTTCACACCGCGCCCAAACGTTTTATAGCTTCTTTATATAGTAACACTATTGTTCGCCCTGCATTTTGGACACCGACATATCCTGCATACTCTTCTTGAAAGTAAGCTGTTCACCACGGCCTTTCTTAAATACTTTCCGTCCCGGGTTCAATCCTCTGCGCATTTGCTTTTGTTCTTCTTCCGGCAATGCCACGACCTGCATGCACTCTTCGCAGCAGCAGCCGTTATACGCTTTTGCGCAATCTTCGCATTGGATGAACAACAAATGGCAACCCTGATTCCTGCAGTTGGTATGTGTATCGGCAGGCTTTCCGCACTGATGGCATTGCGCAATAATCTCTTCGGAAATTCGCTCGCCTAGGCGGCGATCGAATACAAAATTCTTGCCCCGGAATTTATTCTCCAGTCCCTGCTGCTGTACCTGGCGGGCATATTCGATGATACCGCCGTTCAGCTGATACACCTGATTGAATCCATTGTGTTTGAGCCAGGCACTGGCCTTCTCACAGCGAATACCGCCGGTGCAGTACATTACCACAGGCTGATCTTTCTTATCTTTTAGCATATCCACTACCAACGGCAGTTCATCGCGGAAAGTATCTACATCCGGTGTGATGGCTCCTACAAAATGGCCGATCTCGCTTTCATAATGATTGCGCATATCCACCAGGATGGCATCTTCGCGGCTGGTCAGTTCGTTAAATTCCTTTGCATTCAGGTGAACGCCACAGTCGGAGGCATCGAAGGTGTCATCCTCCAGGCCGTCGGCCACAATCTTCTTTCGCACCAGTATCTTGAGTTTGGA
>JADLAH010000042.1 GCA_020848315.1 Chitinophagales bacterium
CCGGAAATATGTATGAGTACAGTGTACAGCAGTCGCATAAATAGCTGTTGTTGAATTTGAAAAGTGCCGTAATTTAACTAAACTTATCGCTTCTAATTTCTCCGGAAGCCAAATTATTTCCCAAAAATTTCTTAAATTCGCCATTTCGTAAAATAAAAATGACAGACAAGCAACAATTTATTCAGTCGTTTACCCAAAAAAACAAGGTAATAGGTGTTATCGGGTTAGGGTACGTTGGTCTTCCAATTGCGCTGGAATTGGCCAGAAAATTCAAAGTAATAGGTTTTGATATCAACGAGAAAAGGGTGGCATTGATGCAACAGCAGATAGATCCCAGTAATGAATTGCCGAAAGAAGCATTCGACGGATGTGATATTCAATTTACAGCAGATACGGAAGTGCTGAAACAAGCTACTTTCTTTATTGTGGCGGTTCCCACGCCGGTAGATGAACACAATGTTCCGGATCTCAAACCGCTTACGGGAGCGTCCACTACCATCGGAAAGGTGATAAAAAAAGGAGATTATGTGGTCTTTGAATCAACGGTCTATCCGGGTTGTACCGAAGAGGACTGTGTGCCGATTATAGAAAAAATCTCCGGGCTTACTTTCAGACAGGATTTTAAAGTCGGGTATTCGCCGGAACGGATTAATCCGGGTGACACACTGCATACGCTTACCAAAATCACCAAAATCGTCTCCGGATGTGATGACGAATCCCTTGAGCATATTGCCGCTGTTTATGATGCCATCATTGAACCCGGTGTGTACAAGGCGGCTTCTATCAAAGTAGCGGAAGCGGCTAAGGTGATTGAAAATACGCAGCGAGACCTGAACATCGCGCTGATGAACGAGCTGTCTCAGATTTTTAACAGAATGGGAATTAATACCTACGATGTGCTGGAAGCCGCGGGGACCAAATGGAATTTCCTGAAATTTCAGCCGGGGCTTGTCGGAGGACACTGCATCGGAGTGGATCCATACTATCTGACCTATAAATCCAATGAGCTGGGTTATAAGCCGCAGATTATCCTCAGCGGCAGATCTATCAACGATGGGATGCCTAATTATATCGCGCAGAAACTGGTACAGTATCTGCTGGGAAAAGGGAAGAATCCTTCGCAATGTCGTGCACTCATCATGGGTGCCACATTCAAGGAAAATGTGACGGATATCCGCAATTCCAAAGTGTTTGATCTGTACCGTGAATTGAAAAATTTTCATTTTGAAGTAGATATGGTGGACGCGATGGCAGACGCACACGAAGTGGAAGAAGAATACGGAGTCAGCCTGTCTCCCTCACCAAGTGGCACTTATCATGTAGTGGTTGTTGCTGTTGCACATGACGATTACAAGGCACTGGATGAAGAATATTTTCTTACTTTAGCTGAACCGGATGCGGTGATAGCTGACATTAAGAATATGTACGCAGGAAAACTGAAGCAATTAACCCATTGGACTTTGTAAGAAAAGAACAGAGATGCATAGTATGAAAACGATATTAATTACAGGTGGAGCAGGATTTATAGGGTCGCATGTCGTGCGTCTCTTTGTTAATAAATACCCTGCGTATACTATCGTAAATCTGGATAAACTGACCTATGCCGGCAATCTGGAAAATCTGAAAGATATAGAGCAGTTGCCGAATTATATTTTTGAAAAAGCAGATATCGTCGATGCGGAAGCAATGCGGGAACTGTTTAAAAAATACCATTTCGACGGCGTCATACATCTGGCTGCGGAATCTCATGTAGACCGTTCTATCCTGAATCCGCTGGAATTTATCATGACCAATGTGGTGGGCACTGTCAATCTGCTGAATGCTGCCAAAGAAGCGTGGGCGGAAAACACCGACGGAAAGTTGTTTTACCATGTATCCACCGACGAAGTCTACGGAAGTCTGGGCGAAACGGGTTTCTTCACGGAAACAACGGCTTATGATCCGCGTTCTCCCTATTCCGCGTCCAAGGCCAGTTCAGATCATTTTGTGAGAGCGTATGAAAACACTTACGGCTTGCCGGTCGTTATTTCCAACTGCTCCAACAATTACGGTTCCTATCAGTTCCCGGAAAAACTCATTCCGCTTTTCATCAACAATATTAAAAACAACAAGCCGCTTCCGGTGTACGGAAAAGGCGATTATACCCGCGACTGGCTCTTCGTCGAAGACCATGCCGCCGCTATCGATGTGATTTATCACGAAGGGAAACACGGAGAAACTTACAATATCGGTGGATTTAATGAATGGCAGAATATAGATCTGATACACCTGCTTTGCAAAATCATGGATAGAAAATTGTCGCGAGTGGAAGGAACCTCCGCACAGCTGATTACATACGTGAAAGACCGGCCCGGACACGATAAACGATATGCCATTGATGCCACAAAACTGAATACGGAATTGGGCTGGAAACCATCCCTGCAGTTTGAGGAAGGACTGGAAAAGACTGTTGATTGGTACCTGGAGAATGAAGAATGGCTGCAACATGTCACCTCCGGAGAATATCTGAACTATTATAAAAAGCAATACGATACCGTTTAAATCTGTTACCCTACATAAAATATCACACTTCTGAAAATGAAAAACATACAAAAAATATTCACCCTGGTACTGCTCCTGCTGGTTTTCACAGGAACGCAGGCTCAGTTGGTAACGCCCTTTATACCACCGGTTAATCCGGAGCCTACCGTCAAGGAAATCTTCCAGAAAATTCAGGATACACTGAATGTAAAACAAGGAGAACTGAAAGTTGGGGAAGTGCAAAAAGCCAATGAAGCGGCAAAGGAATTTGCACCACGCGCTAAAGACGCCGATGAACAGCAAGGGGCTATTGGTAATGCAACCAACGCAGCGGAAGTGAAGAGTGGTATCAATACTCCGGATAAACTCTTGAAAGAAGCACAGAAAGCGGCTGAAACAGTCGAAAAGTTAACGGCGACTGCCACCAAGGAGTTGCGCGAAAAACTGGATACTGTCGATATTTATGGCTATTCCTACTTCCGTCAGAAAGATGTGAAAATATTCAATAATGCAGTAGATATTAAACCACCATCCAACTATGTGTTAGGGGTGGGAGACCAGATTGTTGTGTCTATCTGGGGTTACGCGGACTACAACCGTTTGTTCTATATCGACAAGGACGGATATATCCAGCAGGAAAACATCGGACGTGTCTATCTGAAAGGATTGACATTGGAACAGGCCAAAGAACTCTTGCGTACCCGATTTGCCAGCGCATATATGATTGACAAATCAGATTTCGACGTGTCTATTAACTATTCACGAGTAATCACGATCAATGTGGTGGGTGATGTCGAAAATCCGGGCTCATATACTTTCCCGGCGATTAATACGGCGTATAATATCCTGGCTTATGTGGGTGGTCCTTCCAAATCAGGTTCCATTCGTGATATTCAGATTAAACGCGACGGAAAGATTATCCGCAAATTTGACTTGTATAAATTCCTCTTTACACCGGAAAAACAGGATGATATTTTCCTGAATAACAACGATTATATTTATGTTCCTTCCCAAAGAAACATCGTGAGAGTGGAAGGCGCGGTTAACCGGGAAGGAAAATATGAGATGCTGCCCGGAGAGTCGTTCGAAGATTTATTGCGCTACTGCGGTAACTACAAACCGGATGCATTCACAAAAGTGATTCAGATCAGACGTTTTCAGGAAAATAAACAGATCCTGATTGACTATGATCTGGATAGCATGAAACGTATAGGTAAGCCTATTTTGTTGATGAACGGGGATGTCGTGGGCGTAAGATCCATACCGGAAAAAGTAAAAAATTACAATGATATTTATGGTGCAGTATTATTGCCGGGCAGATACGAATGGAAACCGGGCGACCGCGTTTGGGATCTGATTCAGAAAGCACAAGGATTGAAGGAAGATGTTTACCTCGACGAAGCGATTCTCATCAGAACGAATTTTGATGACTTCCGAAAACACAGCATTACCGTAAATCTGAATAATATTTTAGCTGATAAAAATTCACCGGATAACGTGGAATTAACCTTCCGTGATAATCTGGAAATATATTCCAAAATGGATTACTTCGACCGTTTTGATATCGAGGTAAAAGGTGAAGTGCGCAAGCCGAGACGATTTGAAGTAGAGAAAGGACTCACGCTGAAAGATGCGATTATCATGTGCGGGGGATTGAAAGAAGAAGCATTGCTCGATAAAATCATCATTTATCGGGTGAATGAAGATCTGACAGAAAAACTGATTTCATTCCCGATAGATACAGCGGATAGCTATGCGGCACTGGATACCTTTAAGCTGAAAAAACGCGATAAGATTTATGTTCTGAAAGATCTTCGCCGAATTGACAGATACTATATAGAAGTAAATGGCATGGTGCGCAAAGTAGATACTTTCCCGTATATGGAAAGCATGACACTCGCCGATGCGTTGATTCTGGCACAGGGTTTTAAAATGGAAGCTGCTTCCAACAGAATCGAAATCGCCCGTATCGCCAACTACGACAAGGCCATTTCCCAATCGGTTCCTACGCAGGTGACAATTCTGAACTTTAGCGTAAGTAAGAATATCGGCAAAGATCCGGTGGCAAACTCCATCAAATTACAGCCATATGACCAGATTTATGTAAGACCTACTCCTGAGTTTGAATATCAGATGAAGGTAATGGTAAAAGGGGAGGTGCTGTACCCCGGCGAATATGTGCTAACTACCAAGGATGAGAAATTATCTTCTGTCATCGAAAGAGCCGGTGGTCTGACGCGCTTCGCATATCCGGAAGGTGCGCGACTCTATCGCTCGGAAGATGGTATCGGAGATATTCTTACGGACGTGGATAAGGCGCTAAAAAGCAAAAATTCCAAATTCAACTATGTGCTTAAAAGAGGCGATATCATAGAAATTCCGGCGGTGAAAGACCTGGTGGCTATGAGGGGCGAGTTCAATTATCCTTCCGAGAAAAAACCGGATAACCTGTATATGCCGTTTACAGAAGGCAAAGACGCGAAGTATTATATCTATAAATACGGTGCAGGATTCAGCGATAGCGCTGTGCGTAAAAAAACCTATGTCATTCGTCCTAACGGACAGATACTGGCCACCCGTAGAACCATGTTTGGTAAGAATTATCCTAAGGTAGAGAAAGGTTCTGTTATTGTGGTCCCGCAAAAAGATCCTAAAGTTAAAAAAGAAAAAAAGCAGAGAAGTGGTGAAGGTGCCGCAGTTCAGAAAATTGTGAGCGGTGTAATCGGAACTATTACATCGGTGCTGACCTTATATTTGCTCTTCTTAACGGTTAAGAATACGAAGAACTAACATGAGCGAACAAGAAGAAAAACCACCTTTAGCTCCGGAACAGGAAGTTGATTCGTCGGTAGAAAATCCACTGGAAAAAGATCAGGGATTGACGATGGTCATTTCCGTGATGAAGGAGTTGATTGCCATCGGCAAAAGTCTCGCGCTGATACTCGTAATTCCTGTTATTTTGACGGGCTTGTATGGTTATTATCAGGGAAAAAAGGAAAAACCTACTTACACAGCAAAAATTACCTTCTTCCTGTCTGAAGACCGTCCGCAACTGTTTGGCCAGTTTGCTTCGTCTGAATTATTGCAGTCTACGAACCGTAACTTTAACAATCCTAAAAAACTCAAGGAGTATTCCTTTACGGAAAATGTAGGCTCCAAGATGGTATTTAAGAAATACGTTTTCCGAGGAAGGGAAGATTATCTCGCGAATCACTATCTGAGACTTTTTTCCAATTATAATAAAAGTTACTTCAAGGATTTTACTTCCGTAAAAGATATGACCATTCCGGATTATCTGGTGTTCAAAAATATCCTGAAAGGTATTCGTGCCGTAGTTACAGTAGATTATAATGAGGCAGAGATTTATTCTATTACCGTTACTACAACAGATGAGGAATTCTCCAAGCTGTTGTGTGAGTGTTTCTATGATAACCTCATTGATTACTATATTGAACGGGCTACCCGTAAAGCTAAAATTACGGTAGACTTCCTCGAAGAAAAACTGGCTTTTGTAAAAGCGCAGCTGGAAAACTCAGAATATAATCTCGCGGATTATAAGGATAAGGCCAATAACCTCGTAACCTTCAAGGCAGACCTGAATGAAACCAGATACCTGCGAAACAAGGCATTGCTCGAGGCATTGTATGCGGAAACAGCGCGCGGATTGGAAGGGGCAAAAAC